>JAAZCN010000187.1 GCA_012513245.1 Synergistaceae bacterium
ACAACAGCTAAAGCGAAAATAAAAAATGAAATCGAACGGATGGGATTTATCTCATTTGAAGTGCATTTGGACACAGCCATCCCGCGCCCCACCATTATCGGCGAAACGGCCCACATTATTGCTACAACAAAACTGAGCAGAAAACCCCATAATGGCATGTAAGCACCCCTTGTTTAACTGATATATTGTATACACTATTTCTTTTTGAAGCAATAGTAACCATTCGCGGCGGCATAGTACATAGAAATTAACAGATGGCAATACAGAATCAGTAAAATCTTTAAATTATTTTAATATATCCGAGCAACTAAGAGAAGAAAAGTACCGAGAGAGGGACAAGTATGAAAAGAGACATCACTATGCGCATTAAATAAATAACTGTCATATGCCAGAATGATATCGGGATCGAAGAGTGCCATACATGTATTCCTACCTCGGTAATGTTTATCAGGCCTATCGTTGCCAGACATATACAAAGAAACTTAGCCGATTGTGAAACGAGCATCTGTGCATACGCAACTGCCAGATATTGATCGATATAGGCAAAGACCGCTGCTCCTCCAAGTATCTGCGCTTCAGGAGCCCCCAGTAGCTCTAACAGCCATGAGACCGGATAAGCAATAATGTCCAGAATAGGCGTCATCTCCGCTACAGCGAGAAGAATAGTCCCAAACGTTATCATCAGGGGGATGGTACCAAAAAGCAGAGGTATCGCTATCGAAAGTGTTTCATGGAAGTATAGTCTTACGTTCATATGATGCGCTTTATTTATGCCTCTTAACAGAGCCCAGTCAAAAAAGGTGTGGCCGTGTCTTGCCTCCTTTGAGGGAACATCATAATTATCGATACCTCCATGGTATGTTTCCGGTATAGAAGCCAGGGGCCAGATCCTCGGAAAAATAAGTGCAAGTACAAACATGGTCATGTATACAGAAAATACGATTTGTGGAAAGGCGTACCTGAAATCAAGAAGTGTTGTTATTGCATATATATTGTATATCCCTGTAAGCGAAAAACTTGTGACCATAACTGCTGCTTCCCTGTCATTGTAGTACCCGCAGTGGTGCATTTTTGCAGTGATAACTACTGCCATTGAGCTGCTGCCAAGCCAGGAAGCTATGAAATCGACAGCTGAACGGCCTGGTAATTTGAACAGCGGCCTCATCACAGGACTTGCGTAGACCGCAACGAACTGAACGAGCCCGAAGTCCAGAAGCATTGGAGCGGTCAGGGCCATAATAAAAGTAAGTACTATTAGTTTAGGGGCGAGGTCGAGCACTATCAGCCGCGCATCTTTAAGCAAAAGCCCAAACATTTCCGGACTTCCCCAGATCGCTGCCATCACTATCGGAATACTGGAAAATCTGGCTATAAACCAGAAAGAGTTACAAATAAGATTCTCTCTGAATGTCTGATTTTTCATTATCCAGTCAGGTTGTATCGAAGTGGCCATAACGCTCAGCATCATCGTGAAAAAGGAGACGACCAACACTAGGTTCCCTGATCGCTCTTTTAATAAAGCAAGTAAATATTCCATGCCATGTCCAATAAGAGTGTTGAATGTACCGTGCAATTCAAAGGGAAGCAAGAAAGCACATATACCGAGCGTTGAAGGGATAATGAAAAGCGAAATATTTCTAGGCGTTTTTAAGAATCACTCCACCTCCTAAACTTATAAAAGTATAACAGAATAATCAGACGTAATAAATAACATAGAGTACGAGGCATAAAAAAACTCTATTTTCTGCTTCACAAAACTCACTCATATTGAGTTCGGAATAACCGCCTAACACCGACCCCACCTCTATAAAGCCACCGTTACAGAGCCTATGATTATTAGCACTACACCGGTCCATTGGAGTTTAGACAGCTTTTCTTTAAGCACATAGTGACCAAAAAGTGCTGCAATAAAGGGGCTTGTAGCAGTAACCCCCGTAACAACTGCTACCGGCATCACGTTAATACAGGTCGCGTAAAGTATGGACCCCAAACCAAGACCTATTATTGCGGCCCCCAGGAAATAAGCCCAGGCCAGCATTGGAATTTTTCTTAGTGGTATGGTCAAACCCGGACGGTATTTTACCAGCAAAAACCTGTAGACCCATGCCATTATCAAAAAAGTAGAAGCTCTATAAAAAGTTATCTCAACCGGTCCAAGCCCGGAAGTTTCCATTGCCATTTTTAATAGCGGAGCTCCAATTGCCCATGCAATCCCTGCACCTATAGCAAATAAAAAACCCTTCATAAGATTTGAAAAACCTATCTCTTTAGGAGCAAGTTTATCCTTTTTACGACCATCACGGCCTACTCCGAATCTCAACAAGAGCAGTCCGGATATTACAACTATTATTCCCAGCACTATTTGCATGGTTATAGGTTCACCAAGCATAAGCCACGAGGTAAGCACTACAAGCATAGGATATGCATTAGTAATAGGCACAGAAAGACTTATGCCTATTTCCCTTATAGCAATAAAGCCAAGTGCATCACCGATCAGGTTGCCTATTAAGACATTGGCTGCTATATAAAAGAGTGCTTTAGGGGAGAATACCACCGGTATATTCCCTTTTAAATATATGAAAACTGCAGCTAAAGTAAAAACAAAAAATGCAATCGAACGGATAGGATTTATTTCATGTGATGTGCACTTAGACAAAGTCATACCGCGCCCAACCATTATCGGTGAAACAGCCCACATTATTGCAGTAACAAAACTAAGTAGAAAACCCCATAAAGGCATTTCAACACTCCTTATTTAAGAAAGGCAGGAATACTGAGACACACCTATCTCAAGTCCGAACAGAAAAACAGACTGTCAGATCGATCAAAAACTAACGAAGGTATTATAGGGGACCGGCCGGAAAATATTAGCCGCCAAGATAGGCCAGAAGGATCCCTCCTGCAAGCACAGATCCTATCTGGCCTGCAACATTGGCTCCTACCGCGTGCATGAGGAGGTGGTTTAAAGGATCAGCCTTCTGTCCCATTTTCTGGATAGTTCTTGCTGACATAGGAAAAGCAGAGATACCGGCAGCACCGATCATTGGATTTATTTTTTTTCCTTCAGGGAGGAAAAGATTCAGGGCTTTTGCAGTAAAAACTCCCCCGGCAGTATCAAGAACAAAGGCCAGGAGCCCCATCGCAATTATTATCAGGGTGCTCACGTTTACAAATTTCTCCCCGGTCATTGTCGCCGAAATTGAAAACCCCAGAAGAATAGTAACTATGTTTGCCAGCTCATTTTGCGCTGCTTGTGACAGACGTTCTGTAACCCCACTCTCTCTAAGAAGGTTTCCAAACATGACAAAACCCAGAAGGGATACAGAAGCCGGTGCAATGATCCCTCCGAGGATCGTGATCGCTATGGGGAAAATTATCCTTGATCTTTTAGTAACTGTCCTTGCCGGAGGAGGCATTCTCATCCGTCGCTCTTTTTCAGTTGTTATAGCCATGATGACAGGAGGCTGGATCATCGGGACCAAAGCCATATATGTATACGCTGCGACCGATATCGGCCCCAAAAGATGGGGCGCAAATCTGCTCGATACATATATCGATGTGGGACCGTCAGCTGCGCCGATTATTCCTATGGAAGCAGCCTCATATACGTTAAAACCGAGAAGGAGGGCGATGCCCATAGTCAGGAAGATCCCCATCTGTGCGGCAATCCCGAAAAGAAAAACTTTAGGGTTAGCCAGAAGCGGTCCAAAATCACACATGGCGCCAACAGCTATCAGGATAAGGAGAGGAAGTATCTCAGTTGCTATACCCATCCTGAAGAGCATGGACAATGCTCCTTCAACTACCTCTGTGCCCGCCATCTGATCGATCGCGGAAGAAAGAGGAAGGTTCACAAGAATCGTACCAAAGCCCATTGGCAAGAGCAGAGTGGGCTCAAAGTTTTTTTCAATTGAAAGATAAAGCAGAAAAGCTCCAACAAGCACCATTACCATGTTCTGCCAGGTAACTGCTGCGATCATATTTGAAAAGAGATCCAATAAGATGCACCTCCGAAAAATTCTTATGATTCAGGACAAAAGGATCCTATATCTGATCTTGATTTTGGTATCATTAACTCAACTTTCCTATCTGTTATTGCCAGTGGATTTAAAACTTCTGTTTCTCGTTTCCTCTGTACATCTATTTTGACACAGAGGGGGAGTCGGTTGGGGAGTCAGTTGCAAATCGATTGCAAATCAATTGTTAAAGCTCAAAAACGACCCTCTTTGCCATCCTCAACAGGACAATTGTGAAACTGCGACCAATACGGTCGCTTGAAGCAATGGTGAAGCAATTATAAGTGCGGTCAAACTATCGTCAAACGTCGACAAACAATGGTCAAACAGTCGTTAGAATCTGCCCTTTATCGTCTCCCCCAAGTACCTGTATCAAGAATCCACGTCTATGTCCTTGAGGATCTCTTCGAGTGAAACATAATCGATCTTGCCTGTTGACAGAAGGGGGACATTTTCCATAAGCAATATTTTTTTGGGTATTGCTATCTCTGCCATACCAAGATCCGACAGTGTCTGGCGCAATTCATCCCGCTTAAGGTCCGGCCTTGAAGTTACAAGCGACAGCGTTTCCCCTCTCGGACCTCCCTTTATCATAACTACCGCATGCTTCTCCTCAGGCCATGCTTCTGAAAGGACTTCTTCTACTGCAGCCAGTGATATCATCTCTCCACCGATCTTTGCAAATCTTTTTGCTCTGCCCAGTATCCTTACAAAGCCTTCCTCATCAACGCTGACTATGTCTCCGGTATCGTACCAGCCATCCTTGGGAGGTTCGATAACTCCGGGATTTGTAGATCTCAGGTATCCAAGCATTATGTTCGGGCCTTTGAGCCAGAGCCTTCCGCCCTCATGGACTCCCTCAACAGGCTCTATCCTGTACTCCATCCCTGCGACGAACTGTCCTACTGTCCCGCTTTTATGGTGCGCGTAGTAATTATTGGCAACGACCGGTGATGCCTCGGTAACTCCGTATCCCTCTGTTATCCTGACACTGAATCGTTCGAACCAGATCTCCTGGGTCGAATGTTTCAGCTTCTCCCCGCCCTGTACAAGCATGCGCATCGTAGCAAAATCATAATTATCGGAAGCAGCTTTCGCATAACCTCCAAGGAAGGTATCCGTCGCAAAAAGAAATGTTATACGTTCATCATAACAAATAGTGGATATTGTCTTATAATGAAGTGGGGACGGGTAGTAATAAACGAAAATCCCCAGAGTAATCGGCATAAACACCCCGCAAAGTCCAAATGAATGAAAAATAGGCATCATGTTCAAAATTCTGTCAGACCTGTAGAAGTCGACCCTCGTATACATTTGGGCATGGTTAGTATGAAGGTTTTTGTAACTCAGTGCGACACCCTTGGGCGCACCCTCTGATCCTGATGTAAAAAGTATTATTGCAGGCTTGTCTGTCTCTCCCTCAATAACAGGATTTGATTTAAGGAAAATCGTCTTTATAGCGGCCGATATCTTCTTGAATTTAGTTATTTCCGGTGCCAGATCCTCAAGCCAAACGACCCTCAGTCCCTCTTCTTCAACCGCAGTGATGAGAGCTTCCAGTTTCCCGAGCTCTATAAACTTTCTGGAGGTCACTACTGTTTTGACAGATGCAGTCCTGCAGCAGTTTACAAGGGATCGGCCGCCCAGTGAGAAATTGAGCATTGCGGGTATCTTTCCCATTTTCTCGATAGCGTACATGCTAATTACCCCTCCCAAAGATGTCGGGAGAAGGACTCCTATGTTATCGCCCTCCATCTCTGCGTTTTTCAGCACATCTTCGATGAGGAGGATCCTCGTTATAAAACCATTATAAGTTATCGGCCTCTGCCCGTGGTCGCATAAAATCCTAAACTTGCCTCCATACTGTTTTCTTGCATCCAGCAATACGTCAAAGAAAGGTTTATCCACTACCCTGGCTGCAAGTGAAGCCTCATCCATGATCTTTTCAAGTTCTCTACCGGCAGCGGAGCCCCTTTTAGGACCGGATAAATCATCGGGGATCTTTATTTCAGTGGCGGGAAGGATCGTTATAGTAACTTTGGAAAAGAACCGTACCCCCCGTTTGTGCTGTATACGTGAAAATGGGGTAAGTTCTGTACCTTTTATGTTTATAGGAAGTATCCTGGCTTTGGTGTGATCAGCTATCATAGCCACACCCTGAGAAACTTTCATTGGGTTGCCTATCGTTGTAGGCTGCAGTTCGGGGAAAATTACACATCTTCCGCCATTTTTCAGTAGATTTAAGAAATACTTTAGAGTAAGGGGGGCGTCAGCGTCAAGGATATGTGTCTCTGCCAGCGGCAGAAACAGACCTATAAATCGTTTCTTGGTAAGCCTTCTTTCTATTGCAAAGGGAACCTTTTCAGGAAGGAATACTGCCAGGATCAGAGGATCGATGAAGGAGACATAGTTTGGAGCTATCAGGACTCCCTCTCCCGCTTCCTCCCAGTTTTCCCATCCCTTTATTTCGATGCTGAAGAAAAGATTAAGAAAAAACTTAACGATCATATGCCGCATCAACTATTCCCTCATTCCCAAACATATATAGTATCTTACTCAACTTTCCCACCTATATGCTATTAGTGGATTCAAAGCCGCTATTTCCCGTTTTCTCAGCATGTTTTGTTCGGGGACATTAGTGGCTCTAAAATATTAAAATCGCTGGTTTCCCGCTCCAAAGCATCCGGGAAAGACGGTTGGTAAGTTTAGTGTCTTATTATAACATGGATGACTTTAGCTAAAAACCTGTCCTGTTGAAGGATTTCAACGTATATCGCGCTTTTTCTTTATTTGAAAACAAAGGAAAATAATAAGACCGTGGACATCTATCGGTCCGCGGCCTTACAGAGTTAATACTTAGTTGTTTTTAGTGTAAATATGTAACTAAAATTTCTTAAATATCGAAGGTTTTGCTCCGCAAATGGGGCAAGGGATAGTTGACTCTTTGCCCTTATGGATATAGCCGCAGATCGGGCAGAGGTAATAATCCTGTCCCTCTGGCTCATTCCCAAGGTTTGCAAGTGCCTCGCCATAAAGACGCGCATGTACTTTTTCAGCTTCGTTTGCATAATTGAAAATACGTGCGGCTTCGTTATTACCCTCGGCCTTTGCCTCTTCGATCATCGGAGGATACATCTCGGTAAATTCATATGTCTCTCCGTCTTTGGCACTGACAAGGTTCTCTGCGGTAGTACCTATTCCGCCCATTGCCTTGAATTCTGCGAATGCGTGGATAGTCTCAGCTTCCGCTGTTGCACGGAAAAGACGGGCTATACTGTTGAATCCCTCTTTTTCTGCCTGAGCTGCAAAGCATAGATATTTCCTGTTGGCCTGTGATTCTCCTGCAAAAGCTGTTGCAAGGTTTTCATTTGTCTTCATTGATTTTCCTCCTGTATAAGTTGAGTGTTTTGTTTAAACGTTCTAATTTAAAACTATTTTAGTTTAATTCATAATATTCTCTCTGTCAACTAACTAAAATTCTACCCCTTTTCTTGCTGATATCCCCTCTTTATAAGGGTGTTTCACCTCACGCATTTCTGTAACGAGGTCAGCAAGTTCAATGAGTTCCCTGTGTGCACCTCTACCTGTAAGGACAAGTTCCATTTCAAAGGGCTTAGTTTTTATCAGTTCTATAACTGACTCAAGAGTCACCAGTCCATATTCAAGCGCCACATTTATCTCATCCAGTATGAGCATGTCGCACTTCTCGTGGGCCTTTGTTATCATAAGTGCTGTTTCAATGCCTCTTTTTGCCTCTTCATAGTCCTCTGGCTGCTCTTTGCCTTTATATACGTAGTCAGGTCTTCCTGTCTGGATAATTTCCAATCCCTCGAGCTTTGAGGCAGTGATCAATTCACCGTAATCCTTCCAGCCTTTCATAAACTGTATCACAGTAACATGAGCTCCATGTCCCAGAGCTCTCACAGCAAGTCCCAGCGCTGAAGTAGTCTTTCCTTTGCCATTTCCTGTATATATTTGTATCAGTCCTTTTTCTCCAAACATCAGCTGTTTCGCTCCTCTGCTTTTGCCTTTGCCGCCTCTTCCTTTTTCATACGCTCAATTGCTGCGTCTATGTCGTACCCGCCTTTTTGGGCAGATGTATCCTTAGGATCACCCACAGAAAGTGACTTTGGCTGTTGAACAGCACCTTTTTCTGAGCCGTCGGGGAACTTTGCTTTAGGGTTAAGGCTGAGTATTTCGTTCCTGAGATGGAGGAGTCTCCGTTCATCGGGCGGGTGTGAGTTAAAACCGCTGGGTTGGCCCCTGTTATCGCTTTTAGAGAGTTTGAGAAGGGCGCTGTATAGCCCGACCGGATCTTCTCCCATCTTATGGGCCAGGTGTACAGAATAGTCATCTGCCTCAACTTCCTGCTCACGGCTCCATCCTGCATAAGCAAGGTTTGCGCCTACTCCTGCCGCTGTATCAGCTATACCGCCGCCAAATAACTGTCCCAATAAGGTCGCTGCTATAGAAAGACCGACTCCCCTGTTGACCGTGTCTTGGTAGTGGTTAAGTTTAGCGTGTCCGGCCTCATGAGACAAAACCCCATACAATTCAGCCTGAGTATCAAGGAGTTCAAGCAGCCCCGTAGTGACTGTAACAGAATTTCCGTTAGCCACCCATGCGTTCGGTGTTTTTTCCTCTTTTATGTTAAAGGGCAGGTTCGTAAGCTCTGTAGCCTTAGCTACGCGTGACCATACGGCCTTCGCATCATGAGCACTCAGTTTGGCTTCCGAGAGTCCGGGCATAGAGAACAAAAGAACCAGCACCGCAAAAATAACTAAAGAAATATTTTTCCTGACTAATGTCATAGGTAAAACCTCCTTATTGCAAAAAATACATTTCTAGACATTCAATGGCAATATTGTCGTATGTGCGGGCTATAACCGCATCGGTAGTTTACGAATGGTTTTTGATAAAATTTTCTATCAGCTTCCAGGAGATGCTGAGCCCGCGAAAAACTTCAGGGATCTCGTGGGGAGCAAACCAGCATGCTTCTGTGACCTCTTTGCCGTCCACCTCTATCTCACCGCTCTCCCATTCCGCCGTAAAACCAAGCATCAGGGAACGGGGAAAGGGCCAGGGCTGGCTTCCGAAATATCTGATGTTTTTTACTACGATCTTTGTCTCTTCGAATACTTCCCTTTCCACACATTCTTCGAGGCTCTCACCCGGTTCTACGAATCCTGCCAGAACACTGAATCTGCCGGGAGGAAAATTTACACCGTGACCCATGAGAAGTTTGCCCTCTTTTTCTACTGCTACAATTATTGCCGGAGAGATAACAGGATAATAGACCTCTCCGCAGCTAGGACATCTCATTGCCCCTTCACTTAAATCGTATGAGGTCTGAGTTCCGCAAACCCCGCAATATCTGTTCGCCCTCTGCCAGTCCATCAGATGAAAAGCTTTACCGGCCCTGAAAAACTCCCTATCCTCAAATGTTGGCCATATAGCTCTTCTTTCCAAGAAGAGATACTTAGCCGACAGTTCTGATCCGGGATCGATCTCTGCCCATCTGTCTCCATCGGGATCTTCTCTGTCTACGTTTCCACTTGCCTTAAAAAGCGACTCCAGTTCTTTATCTGATGTAGTATCCGGAAGTTCGGAAGCTCCGTTTTTCAGCAGGAT
The DNA here is from genome assembly GCA_012513245.1 of Synergistaceae bacterium. The sequence continues at coordinate 9,648 of JAAZCN010000187.1, forward strand.
CTTTCCATTGCAGAAAATATAATATTTACTCAAAATGTTTCCTCCATAGTATTTGTAATTTCTATCAAACTACCCTATTGTACTAGACGTATGTGCAAAATAACACTATCATGGTCGGACATTCAATTTTTTAGGAGGTCGTAACCAGATGATTGAAAAGTTTGAAAATGTTACAGCTATTGCTAAGGCAAACGTATACTTTGACGGGAAAGTCGTCAGCCATACGATCCACACAGCAGACGGTGACCGCAAGACTCTCGGACTATTCCTGCCCGGAGATTATGAATTTGGGACAGGCGACGCAGAAATTATGGAAATCATCGATGGGGTATGCCAAGTACGTCTCCCCGGGACTAAAGAATACATCGAGATCAAAGAAGGAGAGACATTCAACCTGCCGGGCAACAGCAAGTTTGGGTTACGCTGCTATATCCCGGTCCAGTATGTCTGCTCATATATCCCGCTTAACTAAGACTGCAAAAGACATTTTTTGAAAATTTATTGGTCTAAATAAAAACTGAAGAGATACGAGATGAACTTATCCGGCATCTCGTCAGTTTTTATTTTATCTGTAAAGGGAATGACTGTTATATTTCTGCTGAACCTAAGCATGATTAGCGAAAATTCTAATCTTCGCATATAATAATGGCGGCGTACGAGCATATTATATTGGTAATTGTGTTGAAGATCGTGGTTATTTCTATGTACAAGCAGAGATTTTAAGATTATAGTATTGGCCGTTCGATAAATAAAATTAATGGGAGGCGTTCCTTATGCAGAAAAAAGTTTGGGTAGTAACTCACATACAGGGGCTTGAAGTAACTGACGCTAGCGTATTTAGTAATGAATCGGATGCAACTAACTATGCCCATGAGATGGCTTCAGCTAAAACCGGCACTTACCGGGTAATTGAATCGGTACTGAACAGCCGTGAAGTTATGGAAGAAGAAGCTGAAGAATGGGTATCTATGCCTGCTTTCGATGCGAATTGCATGGAATGTGTAGTTCAGGAAGTGGCAGAAGATTTTAAAGAGGAATTTGACGAAGTTGCCTGCACAAAATTCTTTGAAGAGAATAAAGACAAGCTCCAGAAGGAAGCAGACAAGATCGTCCAGGAATACCTCCGTAAAGAGCTTAAAGATCACCTCGACCCCGAACGAATTATCTTAGGCTAAAGCACTCAGATATCAGGGAGGCCGGCTGCCCAGCCGGCCTCATTTCTATATACACTTATAATTTTTGGCAGTAAGATCATGACTTATTTTTATGCAAAAGGAGAATTTTTTTGGAATTTATGACTTCGATCCCCCTGTTTGGAAGTATCGCCAATGCAGCATTTATAATTTGCGGTGCTTTAATAGGACTCGCTTTAAGAAGAAAGCTGCCCGGGAAAATATTAGAGCTTCCTGTACAGGGTATGGCTATATTTGTAATCTCCCTCGGTCTCTCAATGTCTATTCATACGGAACACCCTCTGATAGTTATTGCGAGCATAGCTGCCGGCTCTGTCATCGGAGAGCTGCTGGATATTGAAGGAAAATTGGAGAGGGGCTGCGCGGCCCTGGAATGCAGGATCGGAGATAGCGCAAAAGGATTTTCATCCGGCTTTATCGCGGCCAGCCTTATATACTGTACAGGATCAATGGCTGTATTAGGCTCTTTTGAGGAAGGACTTGGCGGATACCCCTCACTGCTTTTGGCCAAAGGACTGATCGACGGACTGACGTCAATAGCTATAGCTGCGTCGCTTGGTTTCGGTGTCATTTTTGCATCGATTCCGGTATTCCTCTATCAGGGGGCACTCACCCTTGCTGCCGGCTGGATACAGCCCTTTATGTCTCAGCCTGCGATAATTGAAATGAGCGCGACCGGGGGCCTCATGCTTGTTGGGATCGGCATCAATCTTCTGGGACTTATGAAGATCCGCGTAATGAACATGCTTCCAAGCCTTGTTATAGCTGTTATACTGGTACAGCTTTTCATCTGATCGCATTCAATAATATAGAAATATTTGCTTATAAATAATCAGCTTGTCAACTATATTATTTTATTTGGTTGACAAGTCCGTTCTTTAATTATAGTATCTCATCCATGAAACCCCGTAGAATAATATACATCTCAATTTTTGCCATAATGACTGCCGTCGGCGCAAGGATCGCTATTCCTTTTCCACTGGTACCCTTCACTCTCCAGACTATGTTCTGTATACTCGCGGGGCTTCTTTTGGGGCCAAAGTATGGAGCGGCTTCACAGGCTTTATATATGTTTATAGGGCTTGTAGGCGTGCCGGTCTTTACCGGAGGAGGCGGGCTTTCCTCTATTTTCACTCCCTCTTTCGGTTATGTCATCGGATTTGTTGCATGTGCCTGGATCACAGGAACGTTGTCCCGAAAAATAACCGGCAAGGGCAGTGTCCCAAGGACAAGAGATTATCTGGCAGCTTCACTCGCCGGGGTAGCCGGTCTCTATATATTTGGGCTTGTTCACCTTTATCTGATAGTCAATTTCTGGATGCCGGGCAACGGGATGCCGCTTATGAAGGTCCTCTCCATAGGCTTTTTCAGTACTATCGGCGGGGATATTCTGAAGGCTTACCTATCGTCTGTAATAGCTCTCAGGATCAAAAAGACATCTGTGTTTTCGGGAATATGATCACAGGCTGCCGGCAGACCGATCAGCTTTTTCTTTTATAAATTCCTTTATCTTATTGAAGCTGGTTTCGCTTATTACATGTTCGATGCGGCATGCGTCAGTATCGGCAGATGTTTTGTCCACTCCAAGTATCTTTACGAAAAATTTAGAGATAACCTTGTGTCTTTCATATATCGCATTTGCCATATCAAAGCCCTTTTCTGTAAGCACAAGCTCTCCATTACGCTCCATAACGATGAGTTTGTTTTTTTCAAGAAGCTTCACAGCCCTGCTGACACTTGGCTTAGCGTATCCAAGTTCATTTGCTATATCGATCGAACGGACGGTCCCGTTCCTCTCCCTGAGGATCAGTATCGTTTCAAGATAATTTTCCCCTGATTCATGCATGATCTTTCCACCTCTGTTATTCAAAGTTGAGTTCAAGCCCCGTACCCACTTCTCTGATTTTAAAAAATGCTCCCAGATCAATTTTAGCTTTCAAATCAGTACAATGGCAAGGATGCATTAGGTCCGGTGCGATCCTTTTTAGTTCCCCCACTGTATTTTCCATCAGACACTTTTCGCTGTTCTGCAAATGAAAACCGCCAACTACATCCAGTATTCTTTCAGTGCCTGTCAGTTTTTTTGCATGATCTATCACGTTGCATATACCTGAGTGAGAACAGCCGGTTATTATTACCAGACCATCTTTTGCCTCATATGCGAGCGCTGAATCATCAAGACAGTAGTCATCGGTCCATTCGTTGTTGATAAGCGTTTTTCCTATGGGTTTGATTTCCCCGTTTTTTCTTGGGATCTCTCCAAGCCAAAGCAGCTTTTCTGTAATTCTTACCGGACCTCTGCATTTCGAGACTTTGAAATACTCCTCAATTACATCATCCTTGAGGATCATCCCGATCTCCAGTTTGCCGGATCGTTTTCTTTCGAATGCTCCGGGATGTGCGATCATTTCAGGCCTATCTCTTTTCATCGTCCTGTCAAAGTTCTGGACCAGATGGTTCAGCCCCCATGTATGATCATTGTGCCCATGAGAGAGCACCGCCATATCGGCATTATTTACATCTATACCCATTAGCTGTGCATTTTTGATAAATACATCTGAATAACCTGTATCGAATAATATCCTTCTTCCATCAGATTCTATCCAGAAACTCAACCCCGGTTCAGCTGTTAAATATCTGTCGATGAGTGTATTATTGTCCACTAGGACTATTAACTTTAGCACATCATCCACCCCCCTGATGATTTTACATGATACGGAGGTCTGTTGCTTGTGGAAGTGAATGACGCCTTTAGGCTTATCCTGACAATGCTTACAGGAGCGGTCGCCGGATTTTTGAACGTGACAGCCGGCGGAGGAACAATACTTACCCTACCGGTCCTGAATTTCATAGGGTTGGATCTCGGTGTCGCCAATGCAACAAACAGGGTCTCGATCCTCTTTCAAAACCTCTCGGCGATCAGACACTATCATCGAAAAGGAAAAATAGTCTGGAAGGAATCGACCGCCTACATCCTGCCTGCAATTGCAGGAGCAATAGTGGGAACTCTTTCTGCTGTTTACATGCCGTCGAAGGTCTTTCATATCATCGCAGCCATTTCAATTTTTTCCATGGGGATCCTATTGGTAGCAAAACCAAGGATGTGGGATGCTCCCCAGGGTCCTCCCCTCACCCTGCCCAAAAAGATAGCCACCCTTTTCCTCGTTGGGATCTACGGCGGATTCCTCCAGGCCGGAGTAGGCTTTCTGCTTATCTGGGCTATTTCGGGAGGCTGCAAAAAAAACCTCAAAGAGGCCAATGTGCTGAAAATAATAATTGTTGCCTTCTATACGATGGCAAGCCTTGCTCTTTTCGCATCATTTGGGATGGTAAACTGGACAGCCGCTTTTGCTCTTGCTTTCGGCTCGATTATTGGAGGCAACGCAGGCGCCGGATTTAACTTAAAAGCCAACGATCGCGTTATAAGATGGATCCTGACTGCCGTTGTTTTGATAAGCTCTGTCAAAATGATGATAGACGCCTTCCGTTGATATGTGGCGAAACTTATTCAGGAGAAAAAAGTTTGGAGTAAAAGAATATTTAAAGTGGCTTATCAGACAGGACGGGGATATTGCGTTACTTCACCACATAAAACCCAAAGAGGCACGTTACGGGTCTTTCGGGAACCTTGACCCCGAAATAATCATTTCTCTGAAAAAAAGAGGCATAGAAAGGCTCTACTCTCACCAAAGCCTCGCTTTTACCCTGGCATCGGCAGGAAAGGATATCGTTGTGGTGACTCCTACAGCATCCGGCAAAACCTTGTGCTATAACCTGCCGGTCCTAAACTCCATAGTGAAAAAGCGCTCCGTAAGAGCAATGTATCTTTTCCCAACCAAGGCCCTCGCCCAGGATCAGCTCACTGAGATCCGTGAATTGAGCCGGCTCCTTAATAAGGACATAAAGTCTTTCACCTATGACGGAGATACTCCGTCATCAAAAAGAAAAGATATAAAAAAAGAGGCAAATATCGTTATCACAAATCCCGACATGCTCAACACAGCTATACTTCCCCACCATTCAAGCTGGGCAGATTATTTCAGGGATCTTAACTTCATCGTCGTTGACGAACTGCACACATACAGAGGGGTGCTCGGTTCCCATCTTGCTAATCTCTTTGTCAGGCTGCTGCGTATATGCAGACATTACGGCTCTGAGCCTGTGTTTATCTGCTGTTCCGCCACTATTGCGAACCCGGCTGAACATGCTGAACTTCTGACAGGAAAACCAGCAGTGCTTATCGACCAAAGCGGCGCACCCTCAGCCCAAAAAGAACTTGTAATTTATAACCCCGGGATGATAGACACCCGAAACGGGATAAGAAGATCTTCGCTTTATGAAGCGGGCAGGCTGACGTACAAAGCAGTCTCATGCGGGATAAGTTCGATATTATTCACCAGATCGAGAATAAACGTGGAATTACTTCTTAAAAGTCTTATGCAGCAGCTCTCTAAAGATGGCAAAGATCCTTCTGCAGTAAGAGGTTACCGGTCAGGTTACCTTCCTTCCGAAAGAAGGGAGACTGAAAAAAACCTACGGAGCGGAAAGCTGAAAGCAGTGGTAAGCACAAATGCCCTTGAGCTGGGCATAGACATCGGTTCTCTTGATATGGCTTTGATCCATGGCTTTCCGGGAAGCATAGCCTCTCTGTGGCAGCAGGTCGGAAGAGCAGGAAGAAGGAACAGCCTTTCCGCGGCTGTGATCATTCCGTCTGGTTTGCCCATCGACCAATTTCTTTCAGAAAGACCCGGCTGGCTGCTCGGGGTATCTCCCGAAACTGCAAGGATAGATCCTCTCAACCCATATATAAGGCTTGAGCATATCAAATGTTCAATATTTGAGCTGCCGTTCAGGGCTGATGAGACTTTTGGAGGAGAAAATATTACTGAGATCCTCGAATTTTTCTTTAAACACGGGATGCTTGATGCGTTCGGAAATTCAGCTGACCGCACATATTCGTGGAACTCAGGAGATTATCCGGCCTCATCTTTTTCCATCAGAAGCGCTTCAGGTGAAAAATACGATATATACGATGTTACAGTTCCGCAAAAAACGATACTGATAGGCACAATGGACAAACATTCAGCATTTACCATGATATTTCCCGGGGCTGTCTACTTCCACAATGGCGCAAGCTACTCTGTTAAGGAGCTCGACCTTGAAAACAGAAAATGTTTCGTTGAAAAATCACTTTCAAACACTTATACGGAAGCAAAGACCTACGTCAGAACAAATATAGTCAGACAGGTCGAATGCTCAGGACTTTTTGCATGGGGAGAGACAAGGGTCTCTACTGCACCCGGAATGTACAAGATCATTGATATAAACACCCGCAAAGTTGTAGGGCACGGTTCGTCAGATCTCCCTGTAGACCGGACAGAGACAACATCGCTTTGGATAAAAATGCCGGAGGCATCGCTTTTAAGGCCGGGGCTCCAACCGGCCATGGAGGGTCTCGCAAACCTCCTTAAAAATCTGGCACCGCTTTTTCTTATGTGCGACAGCAGCGATATTTATGTAAACACATCTTTAAGTGAACCGAGCCTGAAGCAGCCCGCCCTCTTCCTCTCCGATGCCATCCCCGGAGGTGTCGGCCTTGCAGAAGGTGCATATGATTCCATCAGAGGGATCTTAAGGGCCTGCAGGGAACAGCTCGATTCATGCAGATGCAGGGACGGATGTCCTTCATGCATAGGCGCGGGAAGTAAAGGAATAAAAGCAAAATATCTGACAAAGGATCTGATCGATGATCTGCTCAACTCTTAAAAC
>JAAZCN010000188.1 GCA_012513245.1 Synergistaceae bacterium
ACGAGACTTTTATTACTGAATGCACAAGAGGCCTCATGTTACATATATGTTTACATTAACTTGCCATCTAAGTGCCACGGCGCATTGAGTTATCGCGATCCACATAAACATTAGCATAAATATTTCTTGACGTATCTTAATTTGAGGAATATATTTATCAAGCGTGCATATGCACGCAAAAGGAGAATGAGATTGCCCAGAGACATCAAAGCCAGAAGAGTATGCAATATACCAGAAAATTTGCGTTTCATACCCGAAGGCAGCTCAGAAGAGGTGACTGTAATAACTATTGAAGAAGTTGAATCTTTGCGCCTCTGTGACCTGGAATCCATGGACCAGTATGTTGCTGCAGGTTTGATGAATATATCAAGAGGGACGCTGCAAAGGATACTTTACTCAGCCCACAGAAAGGTTGCAGAAGCTCTCTGCCGGGGCAGGGAGATACAAATTAAGGGAGGTCATTTTGAATTATCGGAAGCACGCTGCAAAGGAGAAAACAGCTGCAGTTACTGTTGCTTTCGGCTCAAAGAGATCAATTCAATACAAGGAGATGCAGAAGATGACTGAAAATGAGAATTGTACAAATGAATGCGGAAGCTGCGGAGAGGAATGCGCTTCAAGGACAGAGCCTTTTGATTTCACGGCTAAGCCTAACCCTCTCAGCAGTGTAGAGAAGGTTATAGGAGTCGTAAGCGGAAAGGGAGGAGTAGGAAAGTCTCTCGTAACATCCCTTCTGGCTGTGCAGATGCAGAAAAGAGGACACCAGTCCGCAATTCTTGACGCGGATATAACCGGTCCCTCAATACCTAAGATGTTTGGACTTTCGGGTCAGGCGAAGGCAAATGAATCAGGGATAATTCCGGTAAGCACAAAAACCGGGATAGATATTATGTCGATAAATCTTTTGGTTGAAGACCAGACGACTCCTGTCATCTGGAGGGGACCGGCTGTTGCAGAAGTAGTTAAGCAGTTCTGGAGCGACGTAATATGGACGGGTGTCGATTATATGTTCGTTGACATGCCTCCCGGTACAGGAGATGTGCCGCTGACTGTCTTCCAGTCACTTCCTGTTGATGGGATAGTAATAGTCTCCTCTCCCCAGGAGCTGGTGTCTATGATAGTTGAAAAGGCTGTTCGTATGGCAGAACAAATGAAAATCCCTATCCTGGGCATAGTAGAGAACATGAGCTCGGTGATCTGTCCTGACTGCGGTAAAGAGATCAAGATCTTCGGAGAGAGCAAGGTAAGAGAAATAGCGGAAAAACATGGAATAGATTTCCTTGCAAGCATACCTTTAAGTCCCGAAATAGCGGCTCTATGCGATGCAGGAGATATAGAAAATGAAAGTTCTGACTGGCTTAAGGAAGCTGCTGAAAAAATAGAAAAGCTTTAACAAATTTAAAGGGGGGCTGCACAAGCAGTCCCCCTTTTTTGAGGCTATTCAAGCTCCTTATTGGCACAGTTTGCAGTTTCCGCATTCCCCGGAAGCGTTATTTCCGCATTCGGGATCATGGTCGTGGTCGTGAGTATGTCCCTCCTTCATGAACGCATAGATAGGCGCGTATATTGAAAGAATGGCCTTTGCATTCTCCGAGCACCCTGATCCCGAAGGATTTTTTGTGGTACATCTGTCACCATCGCAAAGGGGGACTTCCATCCGTAGTGTTTCAAGGTCCTTCGCTCCGTTAATGATCGCATTCAACACCATGTTTTTTGTTACCCCTGTCTCTGCACAGACTTCACAGCCTGCAGGAGCGTCCCTCCAGAATTTCTCAAGTTTATCCATCACGCTGTCCCCTTTCAAGATTTCATAAATTATAAAATCAAAATTCGTCGGATCCTGATAATACAGGAACTTTCAGCAAATCCTTAAACCCGTAGCTTTTATACATTTTAGCTCCAATTTCAGTAGCCAGAAGGACCAGGTTCTCTGAATGATCAGAAGCATGCTCAGTCAGGGTGTCCATAAGCCTTGCGGCCAGCCCCTGTCTTCTTGCCTCCGGTCTTGTTGCAAAGTAATAGAGCCCACAGGTCCTGTCAGTTGAATGCAGTAGTGCGGAACAGAGCGGCACACCTTCTTTCTCGAGGTAGTAAAGACGATTCTCTGGTCGGCTGCTAAGGTAGGCTGCAAAATTATTATAGTTGTCAGTGACCGGAAGCTCTCCATCGAATCCCGTCCAAGCTGCTTCTGCCCATTTTTCCTCGTCTGATCTTTCGCAAACGAACTTTACGTAAGAGTCCGGTTCTCTTCCTGAAGAAGAGCAACTTATCGACATTGCAAGATATTCCGCTCTGAGGGAAAGTCCTCTGCTTTCAAGGGCCTCTCGGATCTCGTTTTTTAGTTCGGGCAGCTGCATTGAGATGAAAGGAAACTTTCTATCTGCAAAAAAATCAAGGACTTTAGAGACTTCTTCCTTTGATGAACAGCTGTCGAACAGAGCGTAATTCTCTCCCGCGAAAGGCATCCCGGTAGCAAAGGCACCTATCCCACGCCGCAGTTCGAGGAGACCTCCTTCCGGAGTCTTTCCCAGCATTCTGAGTGCGGAAGTAAAGTTTTCAATAAAGTGCCGAGTCTTCGACATTCAACAGCCCCCAAAGTATATAATCATAAAAGGCGGATCCAAGTATCTTTTCCTATTTTAAGCCAAAAAAGAGGGACTGGAAGATGTCGTCAGAGAAAAAGAAAAGAAAAATCACCTCAGGAGAAGGTTTCACGTTGGGGGCGGATGAAAACCTGAACGTGTCGATCGGAGCCCTCTTTCGGGGGGATGGCGGCAAAGAGGAGTCCTCTTCCGCTGCTCCAAAAGAGAAAACCCCTAAAGAAGTAAAAAGGTGTCATGAAAAAGAGGGTGAGAGCGGAATATCATGTCTTAATAGGGTCTCACTCCAAAAACAGACAACCGGTCGTGCAGGAAAAACGGTGACTGCCCTTATCATGCCCAAGGAGTCGAACGTAGACAGAGAAAAACTTGCTAAAGAGATGAGAAAAGGACTTGGCTGTGGCTCTTTTGTCGAGGGCACCAATGTAATTTTGCAGGGAGATATATGTGACAGAGCTAAAGAATGGCTTATCAGGAAGGGCGTAAAAGAGGTAGTATCCGGGAATTGATCAGGGAATATCTTGTTTTTTGTAATAGTTCAAAGGGAATATAATTTTAAAGGGCGGAGAAAGACTTTCTTTCGCTCTTTTTTGCTATTATACAGAATGACCGACAGCAAAAAAGAGAACGAAGAGCTTGACTTTAATTGACCATAACATCAAAAAACCGCGGATCCTGTCCGCGGTCATTGAGTGCCGTATTTTCTGTTTTTTTCTGGATCCGGTAGTGGTCTTTTATTTCTTATTAACCAACCAGACACCACAGAGTATCATTGCTCCTCCGGCAAAAAGCCAGGGTGTGAATCGTTCTCCTACCAGGAAATATGATATTGCGACTCCCGCTATCGGCTGAAGGAACTGAAAGACTACCACCTTAGCGACGGTGAAGATAGAAAGTGCCTTGAACCAGAAGATGTATGCCAGAGCAGAGGAAAATGCTCCGAGGAAGATAAGGGCTGCCCATGTTCCCGAAGTGAAAGAAGGAATGACAGAAAAATCGCTTCCTATGAATATCACGAAGGGTGTTGCTGCTATAAGTGCAAAGAGCATCTCCCAAAAGATAACAAATGCCGGGGAGAGGTCCTTTTTGAGTACTCTCCTTGAGAGGATCAGGAAGACGGCCCAGTTAAGGACGGAAAGGAGCATAATAATATCACCTATGCTTCCGAAGCTTCCCGAATTTGCAGTAGCTATTGTTCCACGTACGACTACAAGAGTTACTCCTACAGCGGCAAGGATCAGCCCGCATATTCCTTTTGCGGAGATCTTTTCCTTTAGGAAGATCCTGCCTAATATCGCGACAAGCGCCGGAGTTGCTATCATCATCCAGTTAGCGTTTGCCGCTCCTGCTGTCTTCATTGCATAGCTCTGTATAGCCTGATGGAAGAAGATGCCCTGGAAGCCCATTAGAAAAAGAGCGGCAGCTTCTTTTTTAGAGGGGAGATGCATTGATTTCTCCCATAATAATCCGGCGAACAAAACGGGCATTCCGATAACAAGTCGGAGCCATAGAATGACCATAGGTTCAGCCTGTGCGAGGGCATATTTTGTTGAAGCAAAGCTGCCCCCCCAAATGATGACTGTTGCCAGTATCATCGTGTAATCATAAAAAGAGGCCTTACCGGCACGGACGTTTTCTCTATTTATTTCAGCCATTGTATTGACTTCATCCTCCTGTTTTCAGCAGGGATATCCGGACATTCTTTATTGGCTCGGGTTTATGTATTGCAGCCGCCTGATTCACTTCCTGTTTACTAGATACACCCCATACATTATTGCAATTCCTCCTACGAAAAGCCAAAGGGTGAAACGTTCTCCGAGAAGGAGATAGGCAATGATCGCGCCTGCAAATGGCTGGAGAAACTGAAATGCTATTATTCTTGAGACAGGAAGCACAGAGAGTCCGTGGAACCAGCAGAAATATGCGGCGGCAGAGGCTCCGGCCCCCAGAAAAGCCAGGGCGGTCCATGTCCTAGGGCTAAATGACCCAATGACAGATATATCGCATCCCATAAGTAGTACTGCTGCTGTTGCATAAATAAAGGCGAAGAACATTTCCCAAAAAAGGACAAAACTGTAAGGGAGGTCATCCTTCAGGACTTTTTTTGAAAAGACAAGGAAGATCGACCAATTTAGTGAAGAAAAAAGTATCAGCAGATCTCCGATGGTTCCGAACGAACCTGATGTTTTTATTGCATTGGTTGAACCCAGGCGCAGGACTACTATAACTCCAAGCGCTGAGATAAAAAGTCCCATAAAACCTAGATGAGATATTTTCTCCTTAAGGAAGATCCATCCTAAAAGAGTTACGAACGCAGGAGAACAGATAATGATCCAATTTGCCGTAGAGGCACTCGCAGTTTTCATTGCGAAATTCTGCAGGCCTAAAACCAGGAATATACCCTGGAAGCTCATTATGAGCATAGGCCATAATTCCTGCTTTGATGGCAGACGAAATGTTTTCTGGAGGTATGCCCCCACAAAGAGAAAAGGGATCGAGATCCCAAGTCTCATCCACAGTACTATCAAAGGATGGGCCTGCTCTACTGTGACCTTCATCCCAGCGAAACTTGCGCTCCATATAGTTATTGCAGCAAGAATGATCAAATAATCGCGGGGCCTCGCAGTTTTTACAGATAGGACTTTTTTTGCGGACATCAAAGTATCTCTTCTTTCTGTTTATCGTACAGCCTTTGCGGGGAGGCTTATTACCAGACCGTTTTGCCGGGTAGTAAGGACAAGAAATAGTATAGTCCAAATCATCTCTGATGTGTGTAAAAATTTAAGATCGAAGGTATAGTAGAATATAAGCATCAGCTGATCAGACCAAAAGCAGAAAGCGGGGCATAGGGATGGATTACCTTACTGTAAAAAAAGATATTACGAGGATGTTCAGCGACGGGACTGTTAAAAAAATAGAGGATGACATGATCGTAGAAAAAAGTATGATCCTAGAAGTTGACGGTTCTCATGAAGCTGTTGTGATATTAACGCCCGGGGAGGAAGAGCTATGGGCTCTTGGAAACCTCTACAGCAGGCGAATGATAGAGAGCATGAACGATATAAGATCTATAAAAAAAGATGCTACCGGGATAATAATTGAAAGAACAAACAAAAGAGAGGGCAGGAACCTAGAATCCAGGTTCCTGCACACTGCTTCCGGAGCCTTTTTACAGGAGCAAGGAAAAAACGATGTCCCCTCTTTCCTTCCTGTCGAATGGCAGATATCCTTTGAAACGATAATCTCCGGCATTGACTGGATAGCGGAAGCTCCGCTCTTCAGGCTGACGGGAAGCGTGCACGTTGCTGCCCTTGTCTCCCCTGCTGGCAGTATGCTTTTCCGGACAGAGGACGTAGGAAGGCACAACGCCGTCGACAAGGCTATTGGCTGGTTATTGAAAAACAACGTAAAAACCAGTAACGCTGTGCTCATAACGTCAGGACGTCTGCCGAAGGACATGGTAATTAAAGGGGCAGGGGCCGGAATACCCGTCATGGCGAGCATATCAGCTGCGACAGCTACTGGCGTGGATGCTGCGAGGTGCTGTAATATGACACTTATTGGCTTTGCGAGAAATGGAAGATTCAACGTATACAGTGCTCCTGAACGGATAAAATTCAACACGTAGAAAAAAATTTCGGAGGTTGAAAAAAAATGCTTGAAGATCTTTCCGCACATGTGTTGGACATAGCAGAAAACAGCGTCATGGCAAACGGTACAGAGGTCAGGGTCGAGATAACAGAAGAGAGATCCGCTGACAGACTCACCTTTTCAGTAGAGGACAACGGGAAAGGCATGACAGAAGATTTTGTGGCAAGGGTTACCGACCCTTTTACTACCACAAGGACGACTAGAAGGGTCGGCATGGGACTACCCTTCCTCAAACAGTCTGCAGAACTATGCGAAGGCGGACTTGACATAAGTTCAAAACCGGGAAAAGGGACAAAAACGACCGCGACCTTCAGAATGAGCAGCATAGACAGGCCTCCCCTTGGAGACATTCCTGCTACAATGATGGCGCTTGTTATGGGTTCCCCGGAGATACACTGGACGTACAGACATAAAACAGATTCAGGGGAATTCGTAATGGATTCGGATGAGATAATAGAGGCTCTCGACGGAGACAGAGAGATGCTCCGTTCAGCAGAAGTGGGTCTTTGGCTTAGGGAACATATTAAAGAAAACCTTGTTGATATAAAATGGGAGGGAGCATCTCTTTCTGTTTTTAACGAGGCAGAGGTTAAAGGCCGGTAAAAAATACGCTTGAATAAGATACATTACTTGAAATTATGAGCAAAAGGATATTATAAAAAGGGGGGAAACCATCTCATTTTCTAAAGCTTGTTATTTATTGCGCAAGGCGGTAAAATTAATGTTAAATGTTATAACGATATAAATATAGATAGATTCTATAGGAGGATGTTTAATATGAATTTAAAAGAATTGGCTGAGCTTATCAATGCTGAGGTCATGAACTCAGAAAGAGATCTCACCGAGATACCGGTTCCTTTTGCATATGCCTGTGATCTGATGAGCGATGTCCTTGCTTTTTGCTCCCCCGGATCCCTTCTGCTCACGGGACTTACTAATATCCAGATAGTCAGGACAGCACAGATGTTGGATATCCCGGCGATAGTATTCGTAAGAGGTAAGATACCTCTCGATGAGACAGTGAATCTGGCAAAGGAAAGCGGAATACCTGTACTCTTGTCCAAATACAGCCTCTATGAAGTCTGCGGAAAACTATACACAGCAGGAATAAAGCCCAGCTACGTACCACAGCCGCGGGTGTCATAGTAAAATGACAGCTCCTGTATGTATGGAATACAGGATCGAAGGTAACGACTTCATGGTGGCAGGAATTGCATCAAATAATATAAAAAACACCCTTAAAATGCTTGGGATACAGTCTGATATATGCATAAGGGCTGCTGTAATTGCATACGAAACAGAAATAAATCTGGTGATCCACGCAAATGGCGGGGTACTGAAAGCCGTTATATCAGAAGATAAGCTTGAAATATCCGCAGAGGACCAGGGACCCGGGATCCCGGACATTAAACAGGCGATGACAGAGGGATATACCACTGCCTCGAACCAGGCCAGGGAAATGGGATTTGGCGCAGGCATGGGGCTTCCGAACATAAAGAGGAACTCGGATCTTTTCGAGATAGAATCGACTCCCGGTACCGGAACTGTATTAAAATCAACTGTGTTTTTCAATAAATAACGAATAGAGAAGAGCCCCGCCCATAAGCTTATCCAGATCAGACAGACTATTTTTACTTTTGATTCCGACTGATTTACTGTTTAAAACAAACAACTCTCAGCTACGGATCCGCTGCAGTTATTGAATCCAGCCGTTACCAGAATTCCTGCTATATGCCGGCTGTTACGGAGGAGCGAACCGCATGGAACATAGTATAAAAATATCAAAAGATGCATGTCAGGGATGCGTGAACTGTATAAGAGTCTGCCCTACAGAAGCAATACGTGTTGTTAACGGTGAGATCAGCATCATAGAAGAACTCTGCATAGACTGTGGAGAATGTCTCCGATCCTGCACACGTTCAGCTCTTGGTATATATGAAGACGACTGGAACAGGATAAAGGAATCATCGAGGGTAATGATGGTTCCGGATCCGGCATTTTTCTCTCAGTTCAGCCATTATAGCCGGCCCGGTGACTTGGAAGACGTACTTAAATCACTGGACTTCAAGCCCCTCATAGATGAAGTGGAGGATGCCTTTGATCTCACTGCCTATGCTATAGCACAGCTTATCAATAGGTCGTCCAAAACCGCTTTGCCGCTTGTCTCAGTATATTGTCCTTCTGTCCTCAGGCTGATACAGACTAAATTCCCCGAGCTGCTTTCAAGAGTTGTCCCGGTCCGTTCTCCACTGGAAATAGCAGGAACGTTATGGAGGATGAGGACTAGCAGCGATGCTCCTATTACTCTTCTTGCCCCCTGTCCGGCTAAAATAACGATGGTAAGGGAACCTCTTGATAATGGGGTCTCTCCTCTTACATACGGGGTTACTGTGAGAAAGGTAGCAAGGAGTATCATGGCTGAAGGTGAAATAAATCTTGAACATGAACAAACCTTAAGAAAAAGGAATAACAGATGGATACAATGGGCGAGACGCGGCGGCGAATCAAAACATGTTCAGGCCTTTTCGGACAGGAAACTGACGATCCTGGCGGTCTCCGGCATGAGGAACACGCTTGACATACTTCAGGAACTGGAGCTGGGAAGACTGCGAGGCGTTGATTTTATAGAATGCCGTGTATGTGATACGGGGTGTGTTGGCGGCGTTGGAACTGCAGATTCACGTTTTCTTGCCAATCTTCGCCTGGGCAGCATTGAAACCGACTGGAGTATCTCCCCGAAAGAACTTTCAAGAGCAGAGGAACTCTTTACAACCGATATATGGTCTGTCGCAAGGGAATACCAACCCAGACCGCGCCTTCCCCTCTCTGATAATGTTGCAGACGCCATGGTAAAGCTACAGCAGATGAAAGAGATCTATAACGGTCTCCCGCACATTGACTGTGGTTCATGTGGAAGACCTTCGTGCCAGGCAATGGCAGAAGAGATCGTCAGAGGGCACGGATCTGTTACAGACTGTATTTTTAAACTTAGAGATAGTATCACTGCGCTTGCTAACCAAATCGTTAAACTTTCTGAATCTCAGCCGCATACGCTTAAGAGAAAGGATGGAAAACGTTGAAAATAGAGGAACTTTGCAAAGAACTAAATGCAGACGTACAGGTCTTGGGAGATTTGGAGAAGGATGTGACCAAGGCAGCCGCCGGAGATCTACTCAGTTTTATAATGGGAACAGTATCCGAGGGCTCAGCGTGGATAACGATACAGGCACATTTAAATGTTGCCGCTGTTGCAGTCCTGAAAGATATTCCTGTCATCATCCTTGCATCCGGCCGAAAGGCTCCGCCGGACCTTATTGAACGTTGCAGAACAGAAAATATATGTATCGCGTCAGTCAACGAATCTATATTTAACACATGCAAAAGACTCTCTGAACTTGGCATAAAAGGGTAATTAACTATGCTGAAGCCTTTCTGGGTCGATCTCCACATCCATACGGCCCTCTCTCCCTGCGGAAGTCTGGAGATGGGTGCTCCTGAGATAGTTTCAGCTGCCAGAAGAGCCCGGATCGATGTAATTGGCATAGCCGACCATAACACCTGCGATAACTTCCCCGCCATATCAGAGGCAGCGGAAGGAGACCCGGTCGTACTGCCATGTATTGAGACCCAGAGCGCAGAGGACATACATACCCTATGCGTTTTTCCTGATTTCAAAACTGCAATGGAGTACAAATCCTGGCTTTGGGAAAAGATTCTGCCTATAAAAAACGATGTTGATTATTTCGGGGATCAGGTAGTCTTGGACCATTGCAACAACATCCTGAGAGAAGAGGAGATTCTTCTTATCCAGGGAGCGGGATATGAGGTAGACCAGATAGTATCAAAAGTACAGGCTCTTGGAGGTATTGCGATACTTGCACACGTTGACAGGCCCTCTTTTTCCTATCCTGTCGCGCTGGGGCCCATGCCCGTAGATTACCCGGCGGATGCTTTTGAGCTCTCCTGGAGGATCAATTCATCTCAGGCTGCTGTTTGGAGGGAAAAGTATCCCGGGAGAACATTTATAAGATCTTCTGATTCACATACCCTGGATACGATCTCCAGAGACAACTGCACTAAAATGATGCTTAAAACGCCGACTTTTGAAGAGATCAGGAAGGCTATAAGAGGAGAAGAAGGAAGAAGGATCTCCTGGCCGTGGGGTTGATAATTTTTATAGACAGCCAGATCAAATTTTTATAAAAAAAGAGCTCTGCCTCAAGATAGGACAGAGCTCTTATCCGTCCCGTAGAGATTTTTTGGGAAAGAGGTGTCCTACCAGACTTCAATAAATGCTATGTCGGTGTAGATACCTTCGAGGCGTACCTTATGTCCACGTTCCATCTTTACCAGCTCAAGGAAGGTCTCCTTCTGCTTGGTTTCCTCGCTGGCATCTGCGAACTGCTGGTACATTTCCATAGCCTCCTGCTCTTTTTTCATGGCAAGGGCAACGGCATCTTTGAATGGCATGTCGGTAGAAAGTACCTGAGGAGCTTCGACGGTCTCCGCGACCTTGTAATCCTTCTCTTCGTTGAACTTCATGTCTTTCATTTCATTGTTTAGAAAACCTTCAAGCAGCGCCTTGTGTCCGGCCTCTTCTTCCGCAAGTTCCTGAAAGATCTTTTTCCTTGCCGGATCTTTCATTTTTGCTGCGGCATCCCGGTAGAACTCATAAGCTTCTACTTCGTTACATATCGCCATTTTTAATATTTCTTTGTAATTTTTCATTTTGATCCCCTCTCTTTTTACCCTGTCACTATAGGAAGCACAGGGAGTATTTAAAGTAATTATCTTCTATGCCCGTCATATGAGGTAGGCTAAATGACTGGATCTTTGTGCTCAGACAGTCCGCCACTCACCATTTTCGAATGTTTCAAGAGAGATCGGATAGAGATGAAAGTAAAGTGCACAGAGTTCAAGGCTCCTTGTCTCTAATGCTTCTTTGACTGTCGGATATTCTTTTAATTTTTCAAGTTGACGAACTGCCTGAGCCTTTTCGGCCTCTTCAAGGTTGGATCCTGTATATTTTTCCTGTTCGAGCCATTTTCTTAGCCCTTCTGTATCCAGGTGATCTTTATCTTCTGTAGCTTTTACAGCTCCGCATTGGTTGTGGGCGAGCATTGCCAATCTTTTGATCTTAAGGTGCTTGATCGCATAATCAATGCATGCCCTTACTGAAGATTCTTCTGTTCTGGCAAGGTTTCCAACGTTCCTAAGGATGAAGATTTCCCCCGGTTTTGCATCGAAGATATATTCCGGAATTATCCTGCTGTCGCTGCACGAGATCATCATGGTGTGTGGACTCTGTCCGGCGACCAGTCCGGCATAAAAATCTGTGTCAGCCTTTACTGCGAAGCGATTTAAACCATCTGCAAGTTCCTTCATAGTTATCTCACTTCCTGGCTGAGTTTCATTTTTTCCACATCGTGGGGTGTGTTGAGGTTAAAAAACGATCTTCCTTCATCACCAAACTTTTGGAGCTTTTTTTCGTTGATCACGGTAAGCCTGATGTCGGAGTAGAATTGTTTGATTCTTCTGTCTCCGCGCTGCATGGCATCAGAAACAGCGCATATACAGCTTTTACGATAGAATGCATGGAGAGGCTCCAAAAATCCTTTCCTTTCTGCTACCACTGCATCGTTGTTTACGCTGCAGAAACAACTCATTCCTTTTATTACATCCGGGTCAGGGGAGGGCATATCGCAGCCCAGAAGGAATCCCCATTCTTCTTTCATATGGCGAAGGCCGTTGTAAAGACCTTCGAGCGGTCCTTTTGCCCTTACTCTATCCTCCACTACCGCTATGTTCCATTTATTGACGAGCGGAGAGAGGGCTTCTTTTACCCTTGAAGATTCTCCGGGGGCAACGAGCAGGATGACTTCCTTAAAAAGAGGTGCAACGATCTCGAGGGTGCCCTCAATAAGAAGGGAACCCTCGAGTTCAAGGTAAAGTTTGTTCCTGCCACCCATTCTTGAGCCCTGACCGCCGGCCAGCAGAAGCAGCGAAGCGTGGAGGCGCTCCTTGTGTGCTGTACTGCTGACCGGAGTAGATACCAGGGTCTTGTTATGAAGGGGAGGTTTCATGATCAGCTGTTTTATGCTTTGGGTTCGTCAAGAGCTCCTGAGAATACCATATAGTAAAGAACTGCGACGAACAGAATGCCACCGATCATATTGCCTATGGTAACAGGGATTATGTTTCCCCAGTACCCGCCCATTGTTAGAGCAGCTAGTTTGTCAGGTACAACTGCGGCGAGTTCAACTGTCGAAGCATCTCCGCCTTTGATGAACAGTCCCAGCGCTATGAAGTACATATTTGCAATGCTGTGTTCAAAGCCCATCGTTACGAATCCGGCGATGGGGATGAGGCAGCAGATGTATTTGCTCATTACATCCATTGCTGAGAATGACATCCATACTGCCAGAACGACCAGCCAGTTACAGAGTACTCCTCTGAATACCATCTGGGCGACGGGAAGATTTACCTTTGCAACAGCGATTTTAAGGGCGTTCACTCCCGTAGCACCTGTGGCAAGCCCTGTGTTGTAGATCATCCACGCCATAAAAACCGAGCCTATGAGGTTCGCGATGTAGACGACGGTCCAGTTTTTAAGCACACCCTGGAAAGTGGCACATCCGTTGAGCATGCCTATGGGCATAAGGCAGTTTCCCGTGAAAAGCTCTGCTCCGCCAACAATGACGAGCATGAGTCCAAGGGCAAATACCATTCCTCCCAGCATCTTTGAGATGCCGACTCCGGCATACTGGGCAACATCCTGGGTAACAGTGGTCATCAGGAAGCCGCCGAACGCGATGTAAGCGCCTGCTAGGAAGCCCATTACGAGCAATGCCTTGATAGAGAGGGCAGCCTTGGCTTTTGCCACAGTACAGGCAGTCTTTGCTATTTCTACTGGTGGTTTGAAGTTCATTTCTAAAAACGCCTCCGTTTTAATTGTAATGAGACGGGGTAATATACACCGACCCTGTATTTTGTTGCTAAGGCTGTTTAGGCCTTGTTTACTTTTACTGCGCTGATCTTGAAGGCAGGGGTCTCAGAAGTGGGATCCCAGACCGAAGCAGTCAGCAGGTTGGCCGGAGCCTCTCCGAAGTGGAACGGGAGAAACACCATCTTCTCCGGGACCCTGTCGGTTATCATTGCAGCGCCTGTTACTTCGCCGCGGCGGGATTCGACTGTCACCTTTTCGCCTTCGCTGATGCCCATAGCTGCAGCGTCAACGGGGTTGACTTCGATGTAAAGTTCCTGAACATATTTGCCTGATGCGCCTCTGCGGCTCATCGAGCCCGAATGGTAGTGGAAGAGGTTTCTTCCCGTAGTTGCGATGAACGGGTATTCCTCATCAGGCCATTCGTGCGGTGCTATCCACTCACACGGTGAGAATGTTGCCATTCCATTTGGTCTTGCGAATTTCATTGTGTGCAGGTTAGGCGTTCCGGGGTGTTCCGGTGTCGGGCAGGGCCACTGCAGATATCCCTTGTCGAGACGTTCATGGCTCATACCTGCATAAGAAGGAACGAACTTTGCAATGTCATCAAAGATATCTGATGCGGATTTGAAATCCCAATTATGTCCAAAACGTTTTGCAAGTTCGACAAATACAGTCCAATCTTCTCTTGCCTCTCCCGGAGGATTTGCTGCCTTACGGAGCAGCTGTACTGCTCGGGTCGTATTGGTGGTTGTTCCGGGTTTTTCCGGCCAGCATGCGGCAGGAAGGACAACGTCGGCTTTCTGTGCCGTCTCAGTCAGGAATATATCCTGTACGACAAGGAGGTCGAGTTTGTCAAGGGCGTTAGAGACATGGTTCGTATTCGGGTCAGTTACCATTGGGTTTTCACCCATGATGTAGAGTGCTTTAAGTTCGCCTTTTCCTGCTGCTTCGATCATGGTTGAGACAGAAAGTCCGACCCTGCCCTCGTCAGGTATCTTGCATCCCCAGAAGGCTTCGATTTTTTCCGCTGCCGCGGGCAGACCAACCTTAAGGTAGCCCGGCAGTGTCGCCGGCAGGCATCCCATGTCGCATGCGCCCTGGACGTTGTTCTGTCCGCGGAGCGGGTTGACGCCTGTTCCCGGACGGCCCAGCATTCCGCAGAGGAGTGCCAGGTTACAGCAACTGCGGACGTTGTTGGTCCCTGTTGTATGCTGTGTGATGCCCATGGTGTAGTAAAGTGCTGAGTTTGGTCCTGCCGCATAGAGACGGGCAGCCTTGCGGATAGTATCCGCAGGTATACCTGTTATGCCCTCGACATAATCGGGAGTGTACTTCTGGACCAGGGCCTTAAGTTCCTCAAACTTCTCTACTCTCTCCTCGATAAACTTCTGGTCGTGGAGATTTTCGGCAAGGATGACGTTCATCATGCCGTTGAGGAGTGCCACGTCAGACCCGCTTCTCTGCTGGATCGAGACAGTGGCCAGGTCGTGAAGCTCAATTTTGCGTGGGTCGCACACTATAAGCTTGGCGCCTTTGCGGACTTGCTCTTTTATCATCATGCCAATGACAGGATGCGCTTCTGTTGTGTTTGAACCGATCACCATGATCGTATCGGCATGTTCGATGGACTCAAAATCATTCGTCATTGCTCCGCTTCCGAAGGTCTCACCGAGACCTGCAACTGTTGCGGAGTGTCAGAGATGGGCACAGTGGTCTATGTTATTAGTGCCCATCACCTCTCTTGCAAACCTCTGCATGAGGTAGTTGTCTTCGTTGGGACAACGGGCAGACGAGAAGAATCCGGTTTTGCCCATGTTTGCCTTGAGGCCATCGGCTATTTTATCGAGAGCCTCATCCCAGGTCGCCTTACGGAATTCGCCGTTCTCCTTGATGAGAGGCGTTGTAAGTCTGTCAGGATGGTTTACGAACTCCCACGAGAAGCGGCCTTTTACACAGGTGCGGCCCTTGTTCACGGAATTCATATTTGTATGGTCCGACGTTACGTTTGCGATCTTGCCTGTCCTTTTATTGACCTGGACGAGAAGTTCGCATCCTACTCCGCAGTATGTGCAGATGGTTCTGGTTGTTTCAAGTTCCCAGGGGCGTCCCTTGCCCACAGCCGGTTTCTCATAGAGAGCTCCGACGGGGCATACTGCAACGCACTGTCCGCAGAAGGTACAGTCAGACTCTTCCAACCCTCTACCAACAGGGGGCTGAACAGCTGTCTTGATACCTCGGTTCTGAAAGTCGATCGCGTGATACTGGGCGTGCTTGTCACATACCCTGATGCAGCGCCCGCAAAGAATACATTTGTTGAGGTCGCGGATGTAGAATGGATTGCTGTCATCAAGTTTGTGGTCTACACAGGTGTCTCCCTCTTCCCAGAAGGGAGATTTTTCTATCCCGAGATCATATGCGATCGCCTGAAGCTCACACTTCCCATTGCTGCTGCAGCTGAAGCAGTCCAGCGGATGGCGGATGAGAAGAAGTTCAATTACTGCCTTGCGGGCCGCACGAACTTTTTCGCTTTCAGAATTTATCACCATTCCGTCCATTATGGGAGTAGAACATGCCGTCAGAAGCTTAGGGTTGTTTTCCACTTCTACGAGACATACTCTACATGCTCCTGCTATCTCCAGCGCAGGGTGTTCACATAAGACCGGTATGTAGATGCCGGCAGCTCTTGCGGTCTGGAGGATGGTCATCCCGGGTTGGAACTCTACGTTTTTTCCATTTATTATTGCTTTAGCCATATTTTCTCACCTCACTCCTATTTCTTGTCAATAGCTTTGAAGGGGCAGACTTCGACACATGCTCCGCACTTGATGCAAAGCTCCTGATCAATGATGTGCGGCTGCTTGACTGTTCCGGTGATCGCATTCACAGGGCAGGCCTTTGTGCATTTTGTGCAGCCAACGCACTTGGCGGGATCGATCGTAATGGTAATAAGCGCTTTGCATGCTCCTGCCGGACATCTCTTTTCTCTTATGTGCGCTTCGTACTCATCCCTAAAGTAGCGAATGGTTGTAAGCACGGGATTCGGTGCTGTCTGGCCCAGACCGCAGAGGGATGCCGTCTTGATCTGCGTCCCAAGGTAAACGAGGTCTTCGATGTCTTCTTCGCGTCCATTGCCCTCGGTGATGCGAATAAGTATATCGAGCATCTTTTTGGTTCCTTCGCGGCATGGAATGCATTTTCCGCAGGATTCACGCTGCGTGAATTCAAGGAAGAACCTGGCCAGGTCGACCATACATGTATCTTCATCAACGACGACCAAGCCACCCGAACCCATGATGGCTCCGGCTGCTGTGAGTGATTCATAACTGATCGGAAGGTCGAGATGTTCCTCTGTGAGGCATCCACCTGAAGGTCCGCCTATCTGGACGGCCTTGAACTTTTTGCCGCCAATGATCCCGCCGCCGATATCAAATACGACTTCACGGATGGTGGTTCCCATTGGGACTTCCACAAGCCCTGTGTTGTTTACCTTGCCTGTAAGGGCGAAGACTTTTGTACCGCGGGATTTCTCGTGACCATAGCTTGCGTACCATTCCGGACCGTGAAACATTATTTGTGCCACGTTTGCCCAGGTCTCAACGTTATTGATATTGGAAGGCTTTTCCCAGAGTCCCTTTATTGCCGGGAAGGGAGGACGTGGGCGCGGCATACCGCGTTTGCCCTCTATGGAGTTCATCAGAGCGGTCTCTTCTCCGCATACGAAGGCTCCTGCTCCTTCTTTTATATGGAGTGTGAAGTTAAAGCCGGAGCCGAGGATGTTCTCGCCGAGAAGACCGGACTCTTCGGCGTCTTCTATTGACTTAAGCAGTCTCTTTATTGCAAGAGGATATTCAGCACGGCAATAAATATAGCCCTCGTCGGCGCCCATTGCATATGCTCCGATGGCCATTCCTTCAAGGATCGCATGCGGATCGCCCTCAAGAAGGGAACGGTCCATGAATGCCCCCGGGTCTCCTTCGTCGGCGTTGCATATTACGTATTTTTTGGGACCCGGAGATTTTGCGCAGAACATCCACTTCATTCCGGTGGAGAATCCGCCGCCGCCGCGTCCACGAAGGCCGGAGGCCTTAATGTCTTCGACTACCTGCTCCGGTGTTTTTTCGGTAAGCACTTTTGCAAGAGCCTGGTACCCTTCACGGGCAATGTATTCTTCGAGTGAATCAGGATCTATGTAACCGCAATTTCGGAGCGCGAGCCTGACCTGTTTGCTGTAGAAGGGCAGATCTTTATAATGCGGGACAGCTTCGGAGCTCATGGCCTCTTTATAGAGGAGGCGCTCGACTATCCTTCCTTTAAGAAGGTGTTCAGCTACTATCTCTTTTGCATCCTGTGGTTTTACGTGAGTGTAGAAAGTTCCTTCGGGGTATACGATTACTATGGGGCCGGCTTCGCACATCCCATGACAGCCCGTCTGTACAACAGTGATCTCCTTATCGAGTCCTTTTGCCTTGATCTCTTCGCGAAGAATCTCAAGGACCTTGTCGGACCCTCCTGAGGTGCATCCTGTTCCTCCGCAGACGAGTACGTGGCTTCTAAAGGTTGCCATATTACTACTCCTCCTATTCAGGTCTTCCGATGACTTTTTCCTCTACAACGATACCGTTTACGAGGTGGTCAGCGATGATGCGGGGAACGTCTTCGGGCTTCAAGTTTCCGTATGTGACTCTTGGTTCGCCCGGACGGACTATGTCCATAAGGGGCTCATTCTGGCACATGCCTATGCAGCCGGTCGTTTCAACTGAAACATCCTTGAGTCCGCGTTTTGAGATTTCTTCCATTGCGGCTTCCATTATTTTTCTTCCGCCGGCAGCGATACCGCATGTTCCAAGTCCGATTATTACTCTGAATTTGCCTTCCTTACGGGCAGCAGTTACAGTGATAGATTTTTCTCTAAGTTTTTTTAATTCTTCCAGGTTGTTGATCTTAGGCATATTCTGTTACCTCCCACCCTATTCGTATTTTGAAAGCATGTCGGGGACTTTGTCTTTGGTAAGGCGTCCGTAAGTCTCGTCGTCTACCGTGACACATGGTGCAAGACCACATGCTCCGATACATGCAACAGGTTCTATTGTGAACCTGAGATCGGGAGTTGTGACCTCGTCTCCCTTAAGCTTGAGTTCGGACATTACCCTTTCGAGGATACCAAGGCTTCCTCTAACGTGGCATGCTGTTCCGCGGCATACTCTGACAATGTGGCGTCCGCGTGGTTTGAGGTGGAATTGCGCGTAGAAAGTAGCTACACCGTATAGTTCTGCCAATGCGACTTTGGTTTCCGATGAAATGGTGACCATGGCCTCATCAGGCAGGTAGCCGAATTCATGCTGCACTTTTTGAAGAATGGGAATGATACCGCCTTTTTTCCCTTTCCACGGAGCGACTATATCTTTCGTCGCCTGTGCAACATCTTTTGTTGCTGTGGACATCTCGTTTCCCCCTTTGAACATTTATAATATAAGCGCATGGAGAAAAAATCTTTTATAATTAAATAAAAGAATTCTATGCGCGCACAAGCATCCCTGCGGATAGCTCCACAGGGAGAAAGCCAAAAAAATGAATTTAAATTTCGGGATCAGCCTGCTTGCCCTTGTTCCCCAAAAACAATTATCGGACAAGTTTGCGAAATGAAACACAATCTATGCGGAGAAGTTTATCAGTAATTTATGCAAATTACAAGCCGAAATGATTTGGAGAAGTGTCTAAAAAACAGAGAATAATATAGACATAGCTCTCTTTCCTAACAAACTAAACATTTCAAAAAAAATAGTGAATAGAAGAAGGCAAAAGCAACCATTTATAGTTAAAATCAATGGTTTCTAAAGTGAGGTATAATGTTGGATAAATATCAAAAAATATTTCCCAAAAAATTTACTTTGTAATCTTGTTCAGTTTTGTTTACCCTGTAATTTTATGCAGGTAAAAACACTTAAATTTAACCAAAATATACCTTGTGTATCTAATGTACTTGTTTTCCTTTCTTCTTGGAGTATATAATTACCATCGTTTGTGTATTTTTTCTCAAACTCGTCACGCCCATTTGCTCTTTACATAGTGCTCAGGATCCCGATCTTGTAAGGAGTAGAAGAATAAAGCAGATACAGACTTCCCGGACTGGAGGGCTCGGGAAGAACATAAGGAGGGTGCGTTTTATGTTAGAGAACATGTCAGAGAAGTCCTGGGAACAGCTGGATCAGCTTTTGAACAGGTACCGGGGGACCAAAGGCAGCGTAATACCTGTGCTCCAACAGGCTCAGGATATATTTGGATATCTCCCGAAAGAGGTTCAGATCAAAATCAGCAAGGAGCTCGATATCCCCATCAGCCAGATGTTCGGTGTCGTTACCTTTTACTCTCAGTTTCACCTGGAGCCTCGCGGTAAAAACATTATCAGGTCATGCCAGGGGACAGCATGCCACGTCCGCGGAGCAAAGGCCGTTCTCAATGCTATCCGTGAGAAGCTGGAGCTTAAAGAGGATCAGGTAACAACTACGGACCTTGAATACACACTTGAAACAGTGGCATGCATCGGAGCCTGTGGTCTGGCTCCATGTATTATGATCAACGACGATACTCATGGAAGGCTCACTGCTGAAGCGGTCAGCCCCATGCTCGACAAGTACTGTAATAAGTAAGAAAGGCAGGAGATATCAATGACTATAAAAAGCCTTGAAGATCTCAGGAAGATAAAAGCTGAATCACAGAAGCAGACAAAAGCCCGCAAAAATAATGACACACAGGTCATCATAGGAATGGGGACCTGCGGGATCGCCGCCGGTGCTCGTGAAGTTATGACCGCTGTTCTTGAAGAACTTGCGAAACGCAACCTGAATAATGTCTCAGTCCTTCAGACCGGGTGCATAGGAATGTGCCAGAAGGAACCTCTTATGGATATAGTCCGCCCGGGTGAGGACAGAGTCACCTACGGGCCGGTATATCCGGCGGACGTTCCCCGAATAATCGCTGATCACCTTGTAAACGGAAGTATTGTAGAGGATCTTGTTGTAGCTAAGATCCCCAACAAAGAATAGGACTGGGGGAGGAATTTACGATGGCTCTTGTGAGAGCTCACATACTCATCTGTACCGGTACAGGCTGCACCGCATCCGGAGCCAAGGATGTGC
>JAAZCN010000189.1 GCA_012513245.1 Synergistaceae bacterium
TATATCAACCCCGAACGCAAGTTCATCCTCTCATGGCAGTATGAATTTTAGAGAACATAGACAATAGATAATCCGTTCCTCCCAGAGGGCTCCCGGACTGCACACCGGGGGCCCTTAACTTTATTCTGTATATGTTTATTTGTGATATAGTTTTGAGGGTCAGAGGAAAGGCGGCATGATAAGGGCTATGATAATAGATTTCCATACACACATATTTCCTGACGGTTTTGCGGACCGAGCGATGTCTGTTTTGTCAGCCAATGGCAATGTCAAATACGCGGCCCCTGCCACCTTGAACGGACTTGTTTCAACGATGGATGAATGCGGGGTGGACAGGTCCGTCGTACTCAACGTTGTTACCAAGGAGAACCAGCATGAAAATGTCCTCCGTTTTGCAAAAAAGATAGACCCTGAGAGGGTAATATCCTTCGGGTCCGTTCTCCCGAGTTCGGTATACGCGCTTGAATATGTATGGAAAATATCAGACGAAGGGCTTAAGGGTATAAAATTCCATCCCGCCCTGCAGAGGATATATCCTGACGATGAAAAGTACTTTCCAATTTACGACCTGGCGCGGGCGCTAAACCTGATCGTTGTCTTCCACGTCGGTTTTGATTACTCTTTCCCTGATGAACTGAACGCTTCGCCTGAGTCGATGATGAAAATAGCAAGGAGTTTTCCGGGCTTGAGGATAGTAGCTGCCCATCTTGGCGGACTTAAGATGGCAGAAGATGTCCTTGAAGCAGTGGCAGGACAGTCGGACATCTACATGGATACAGCTTACTGCGCTGATCCTTGGCTGGACAAGAGGCTTTTTAAAGAGATAATAAGAAAGCACGGGGCCGATAAAATTCTTTTCGGAAGTGATTATCCATGGCATTTGCCCTCTCGCGAGATATCACTGATAAGATCGCTGGATATTTCTGAAGAGGAAAAAGAGATGATACTTGGAGGAAATGCAGAACGGCTGTTAGGGATGTAAAAAATAGATCCCCTACATTGTAGTTTTTATTCTCTTGCTCTGTTTTACATGTCACCCTGACTGAAGCTGACTTTTGAACGGAGGTGTTCGTTTTGATCCAAAATGGACCGCTGATATCCCTTTTTGAAGAGAGCTTTTCTTTCTGGGATAAAATTAGTGATATCGAAAGAGAAGCCATTATGGACAACACCTCTGATATCATTTATGAGAAGGGTATCTGTCTTAGCGGAAGCGATGATTCCTGTGCAGGGGTCTTTTTTGTCAGGTCAGGGACGCTTAGGGTCTACATGCTTTCCGAAGAGGGAAAAGACTTTACACTCTTTCGTCTGAATCCGGGGGATGTCTGCATTCTTTCTGCTTCATGCGTTTTGAAGATGATCCGTTTCGAAGTCCTGATCGAGGCCGAGACAGACTGCAGGATATTTGTGGTAAATGCGAATTTCTTCTCGGACCTGGCCGCAAAAAACGTATGGGTGGAGAATTATTCATATAAAGTTGCAGCTGAGCGTTTTTCGGATGTGATAGAAGCGATCCAGCGTATATTATTCCTAAGCGTGGACGAGAGGCTTGCGAACTTCCTTCTTGAAGAGATGGAGAGTAAAGGTTGTAATGTTATACCTGTGACCCACGAACAGATAGCCAGATACATAGGAAGCGCCAGGGAAGTTGTTTCTAGGACGCTTAAATCCTTTTATCTGCTCGGCGCAGTCGAACTTTCCCGAAAAGGCATAAAGATCGTCAACAGAAAACTTCTCCAAAGTATGAGTAAATAATAGCTAAAGTCTCTCTCCCTCTTTTATCTTACATATCATCTGGGTAGCAGTTCCAATAGGGCAATAGACGCACCATGACCTAGGCTTGTATACGAGCATGCTCAGCAGACCTAGTATTAGGGAGGTCAGCATCAGGCTGTAAAACCCGTAAGCAAATTGTACTGCCCACAGAGGGATGCTGTCCCCTGCTCTGTTGGCCAATCTCCAGGGCAGGTCGAAAGTCCATAAGAGTCTTAAGGATTCATTGAGGCTGCCGCTTCCTGAAAAAACGGCCCATGTTGTAAAGAGCATGTTTACAAACATGACCATGAAGAAAGCAAGGAAGGCATATCTAAACCATTTGCTTTTTAAAAAGACAGGCAGGTCCCTGTTGAGTGAGATCTTATAATCAGTTCCCAAAAGGGTGAAAAGTTGTCCTCTTCCGCAGTAACTGTTGCAAAACGTTTTTTCCTTGCCGAAGATAGACATCAGCATGGGAACAAGAAAACAAATCATGCCGAACCATCCGAACATAATGTTGAAAAGTCCAACAGAGAAATAGATGATAGTTACTATCCACACTCTATCTTTCCAGCTTTTATTCATTCTTATTCCTGTGCCTCCATGTATATAGCAGAAGCCGGGCATGCAGTGACACATTTGGTGCAGCCTATACACTTATCAGCGTCGACCTCTGCGGTTATACCTTTGTATATTATTATTGCGCTCACCGGGCATGCTTTAACGCAGGCTCCACAGGCTACGCAATCTTCCTTTAAAACCTTTGCTTTTTTTGCTTTTCTAATTTGTGCTGCCATTCGGTCACATCCTATCTCTGTTCCACCTCTTTTTATATCACCGATAATGTCAGGCGTCTGTGACCTGATCACACGCCGGCAGATCTTATCTCTCGGAGAGGCCTCTTAAAAACCAGAAGATGGACGATGCTGCCAGTGACGCGGTACGGTGGTCCTGGTCAAGAGGGGGAGAGACCTCCATTATGTCCAGATATTTTATCTGGGAGCTCCTTCCCGCAAGATAAGCTATCTTATCCAGCTCAGGAGCTTTCAGTCCGCTGGGGTTGCTTGCCGAAGCCCCCGGAGCCTCGGTGCTCCGTACCGAGTCAATGTCGAGAGACAGGGCAACTGTGCGCCCTTTTTTGCTGACTATGCTCAAGGCCTGGATAAAGGATTCCATTACGCGCTCCGAGACCTCTTTAAGCGTAAATACACTCCCGCCCTGTTTCTTCACCCAGTTGTAATAATAAGGGGAGTTGTATAGTTCCTGAATGCCGAACTCAACGAAGGCGCTGCCCAAAAGAGCCTTGTCTTTCAGCTGTGTAAGGGCCCTATAGAAGGATGTCCCGCTGTTGATCCCGTTTTCATCTGTTCTTACATCAAGGTGGGCGTCTACGTTGATCAGGCCGAGTGAATCTTTTCCTAAACCTGCCCCCTGGACAAGTCCTGCAAGCCCCGGGTAAGTAAGGTCATGTCCACCGCCTATCACGAGAGGGATGCCGCCTCGTGATACAGAATCAGCAACGGTTTCCTGTAGTGCAAGATGTACCTCTTCAAGTGTAAGTCCCTTTGTGGATATGTTCCCCACATCGATGACCTTTATCCTGTCAAAATCCATGTTGAACCCGGGTGTAAGTTTATAAAGTCGGCGCCGGATGTCATCAGGGCCCTTCGCGGCTCCGCCTCTTCCTTTGTTTGCAAGGATCCCCCTGTCTTCAGGTATGCCGATGATGACCACATCTGAATTCCGGACCGATGAAATCTTTCCCCGGTGTACAAGTTCTCCGAGTCTCCTGTCCTTTGGGTCGTTCCTGCTGTAGAAAAGGTCTCTGTCTGTTTTGTCCAGAATATATTTCATGTGATCTCCTCCGTAATAGATGTCGATCGTTCATACTTCCTAATTGTAACCAAACAGTAATGCGGCGCATAGTATTTTTGGCTGATTGAAAATAATAATGTTCCTCCTGATCTTTTATGAGTTTCTCAGATTTGAGGAGGACAAAAGTGTGTGGGGTTTTTGTCTTTAACTGTCCTTAACTTAATACGAAAGACAGGACCTGTATCTCAAAACGAGATACAGGTCCTGTCTTTCGTATTTCAGATTTATTCTGGTGTTATTTGCTCTTGCCCTGATTTGCCACTGCCGCCTGAGCTGCCGCTATAGCGTCTTCATCACCCAGATAATAGTGCTTTAGTGGTTTAAGCTCACCATCCAGCTCATAGACAAGCGGAACTCCGGTCGGGATATTCAGCTCTAATATGTCTTTCTCAGAGATGTTGTCCAGATATTTGACTAGAGCCCGAAGGCTGTTTCCATGAGCCGCTATTATGAGTTTTTTGCCGGCTTTGATGTCAGGAACGATATGATCTTCCCAGTAAGGGATCGCCCTGGCGACTGTGTCTTCCAGGCATTCTCCTTCAGGCAGTTCCTTTTGCTTAAGCCCCGCGTATCGGGGGTCCTTTCCGGGGTAGCGTTCATCGGTTTTTTCAAGAAGAGGCGGACGTGTGCTGTAACTGCGCCTCCAGATCTTTACTTGCTCATCTCCGTACTTCACGGCGGTTTCGGATTTGTTCAGTCCCTGCAGTGCGCCGTAGTGGCGTTCGTTTAACTTCCATGAGTTCTCTACAGGGATCCACATAAGATCCATCTCTTCCAGAACGCACCAGAGCGTTTTTATTGATCTTTTGAGCACAGATGTATAGGCTTTATCAAAATCGAAGCCTTCTTCCTTCAGTACTTTGCCTGCGGACTGTGCTTCGAGAAGTCCTTTTTCAGAAAGAGGGACGTCTGTCCAGCCTGTGAATCTGTTCTCCTTGTTCCATTTACTTTCTCCATGTCTAAGCAAAACGATCTTATACATTCAAGATGCCTCCTATTCAGATTTATCTTTATTATTGTTTTCTCCGCTTACAGTGACTTTGTCTCCGTCATTAAGGGTGTTTCCTCCAAAAATTATAACCCTGTCTCCGGTTTTTAATCCTTCTGTTATGTGGATCAGGTTTCCCTGCCTGGTGCCTGTTGAAACCACACGGAGCTTTGCTGTTCCTTCCACTTCAGTCAAAACGTAGAAACCTGTCTCACTTTCGTGAAGCGCGTTCTCCGGTATAAGGACCGCATTCTTGATCTCTCGTTCCACAATGGAAGCCTGGCCGAACATTCCGGGCCGGAGTTGTCCGCCTGTTTCTCTGTTGTCAAGCTCGATCTCTACATTGCTTGTCCTGGTTGAAGGGTCTACATATTGATCCACCCTTGTCACTTTTCCTTCAAATTCTTCGTTTGGTAGCGCGTCGAATTTAAGATATACAGGCATCCCGCTTTTAACAACAAAAATTTTTGATTCAGGGACTTTTAAGGTGGCTTCTAATTTACTTAGATCGGCAATATCAATTATGGGTGAATTTGGAGATATCATTGCGCCTGTCGTAAGTGAGAAATCATTAAGTACTGTACCATCTATTGGGGCCACCATTATGTAATCTGCTTTTGCTGATCTTACGCGTCCCAGTTCTGCAGCTGCCTGTTTCTCTTTTGCAAGTGCCGCATTGTAGGAAGCTCTGGCGCTTGTGTAAGCAGTCTCTACTGAATCGTACTGCTGCTGTGTGCTGAATCCCTCGTTGACGAGCCTTTCGTACCTGTCAAGATTTGTCTTAGCGTTCATCATCTCAGCTCTTGCTCTTTCAGTGTCGGCTTTAGCAGATGCCGCCTGGGCATTTACTGAACCTATGAGGGCATCCTGCTGGTCGTGTTCGAGAGTGGCTATTATCTGACCCTTCCTGACCAGATCTCCCTGACTGACGTGAAGTTTATCAAGTCTTCCTGTCACTCGGGGAAGTAACTCTACTCTGTCTACAGCGTCTATTGATGTGTTCTGGACGATGCTTTCCCTGACGATCTTATCTGCTTGGACCGTTTCGACCTTGACTGCCGCTGCCTGCGCTCCGTTATTTTTCTTGGCCGGTGAGAAGATGGATTCCCTTCTGCTGTATATTCCGACAGAAGCCAGCAACAGAACTGCCACAGCAAGGATGATCATCAGCTTCCTGTTTTTCGAGAATCTTACGGAATAAGTACCATTTTTGTTTTTATTCGTCATTGTTTTCTTCTCTCCCCGGTCCATTCTATGACAGTGGCTTCTGTAACTTTCAGTGCAACTATTGTAAGAAGGTGGTTGTATTGCGAACGTGCATAGTCGAGCCTTGATGAAGTCAGTGAGGTTTGGGCGTTTAAAAGGTCCAGCTGGGGTGTTACTCCTTCCCGAAAGCCCACTTCAGCAAGCCGCAGTGATTCCATTGCCAGTTCAAGGGCTTTTTCTGAAGCCTTAAGATGCTGCAGAGTACTTTCGATCTCTGTCCACGCA
>JAAZCN010000190.1 GCA_012513245.1 Synergistaceae bacterium
ATGATACACTCCGTACTTCTCTGAAGCCAGTGCTAATAATTCTCCACTAGGCTTATTTCCTTTGTCGTTAGCCTATACAACTTAGCGAC
Source organism: Synergistaceae bacterium (assembly GCA_012513245.1). Next base: position 90 of record JAAZCN010000190.1, read on the forward strand.
CGCTCTATTTATCGCTCTCTCTGCCTCTATAATTTCATCTTTCATTTTGTCGTCTCTCTCTGCTTCTGAGACTGAGCAGAGCTTCGAAAGGGCCATTGCGCCGTTTTCGATCTCTGTCTTCAGGTTTATGTGGAAGCTGTTGGTCGGGCTGATCCTCTTTATTGGCAGCCGGGCAAGGTTGCCGGGTTTAACTTCATAGTGTTCGTTTAACAGTTCTGTGCAGATCCTTCTCATGTAGAAGTCCATTAGGCTTGAGTTTAGAAGTCCAAGCAGGTAGAAATCACCTGAGGCTATTATGCTGGTCTTATCGTTGGAGTAGAGTCCGTTGGTGTCTATGGTAGCCGATATGTGTTTTACGATAGTTGGGCAGATTATCTTTGGCTTTTCAAATTCTTCGTAGTATCTGCAGGAGCGGAGTTCCCACCAGTAGTCGCCTTTGTCTTTGCGTTTCGATGCTTTTTGTTCATGTTGGGACAGGTGTTCTGCTATGGCCGGATATTGCGAACATAGCCATTCTTCCGGTCCTAAATCTCCCCTTGTCTTGTCCGTTATGCCTTTAGGAAGGAAGATCAGGTATTTTTTGATGGTCGGGATGGAGTATCTTTTTACGTTTCGACCCGAGAGGAATGGTTTTAGAATATTCGCGCTGAAAGGGTCCTTGTTAATGAGACTTTCTGCCGTTGCTTTGTCGGGAGCGAACGCCTCGTTGAGGCCTGTCAGTATCCCTCGGTAGATATGCCCTTCGACGTATTCCTCGAGGGGAACTCCCATATCGGTTATCTTGTTCATGAGCGCTGCTGTATCTTCGGGATCGAAGACCCATCCACCTTCGCTTTGTGATGAAAGTGTTTGCATAGCAGCTTGCTCTTCTACATATAAGGATATGTTTTCGTGATCCGAGTCTTCTACAACTGTTACGCTGACGTTTTCAGAAGGAGGATCGTTTGAGCCGATAACTATTGAGAGAGGGGTAGAGATGCCCTTTACAGGAGGGATATTCGCATAGTCGACGATCTCAGCGATATTTTTTTGTGAGAGGAAGCGACGAAGACCTACCCCGTATGCGGAACGCATCCACCTGTTGGACATGAGGACACCGACTCCTCCACCATCAATGACGAGTCCAAAAGCTCTTTCTGCGTAGTAGCAGTAGAGGTCTGTGTTGTGTGAGAAAGACCCATAGGATCCCAGTTTTTCTTTTATGAAGGAGAATTCATCCTGTTTCATGTGAGGAGGGTTTGTTGCGATAACGTCAAAGAGCATGCCTTCAAAGAGGTCTTCTGTCAGGACGTTGCCCCAAACGAAACTTTCGTCGTCTATCTTTTTATCTGTCTCCATTCTGAGAATAGTCTTTAGTATTTCAAGGGCTCCGGCATCGAAATCAGATGCATAAAGGGAGTGGAGAATGAATTGCTCTGTAAAATTTTTCTCGGTCCTGTCCGCGTGGCTGCCGAGGTATTTGTTGAGGTCTGAGCGCAGTTTTGCGATGAGCCCGGCCATTGCATGTATCATCTGCCCCGATCCGGAGGCGATATCGCAGAATTTAAGATAACGGAGAGATTTATCTATCTCTTTTGCCTTTGTTTTTATGACAGTGTCGTCAAAAAGCGCGTATCCGAAGGAGAAATAGCCGTCAACGGCAGCATCGCTGAGCCCGCATGTCTTCTTGATGTGTATTTTGAGAGCTCCTGAACAGGTGTGAGTCAGGATGTCGTTAGGAATATCAACAGTGTCGTGGACAGGTGATTTTACAAAAAAGGTTCGCCAGCCCTCTCCTGCGGAGGGAACAAGGGCAACGAGGGCAGCATCTGTGTTGGTTCGGATGAGGTGGTCCCTGATAAAGTCAGCGCAGTGAGGCCGGGCATCTGAAATGGATACTCCTATCTGTGTCTTTACGAGCAGAACCTCGATTCTGGCTCGTCCGATTTTTGGAGTCTGGCTTCCAAAGAGACGGTAGGAGGATATATACGGTTTGTATTTTTCTCCGATATGGATGCCTGATCGGATCCAGGCATCGTCCTCATTCATAGAGGGCAGATAAGTTCGGACCTCCGAAACATAATCACCGAAGTCGATCAGCGCTTCTGATGTCTTTATCTCTGTAATGCTGGGAGACATTTTTTCACCGCCTGTCTTGATACTATGGAGCTATTTATATGTATATAGTATATGCGAATTGGGAGGTTTTAGCTATAAACTGCCCCACATTACAATTGAGAAGTGCGGCGAGTTTCATGCCGCGGGAAGTGCCCAAGAACATGGGCGAGAAGAAGTGGGGAAGAGGTTGTTAGGGGCATGGGGAATAGGAGACAATACATTATGAAATATTAAATGATACGCCCCCCATTCGTCTCTCTCCGACGCAACTTAAGGGGAGTCCAGCGGCTTGGGTTTAGGGTTAATAACCCTGTATCAGTCTAAGTTTTAAGACGGTATCTGGCTCCCCGCTCAGGTGCATACGGGGATGACGGAGGGAGGGTCATGCGAGGACGACGGAAGGGGCGTGTCTTAAAAGAACCAATTCTCCGCTGAATGATTTAATCAGCAAATTCTCCGCAGCACGTACTATGCTGCAAATTCACCGTGGCGTTGACGCCACAATTCCCGCGGCA
>JAAZCN010000191.1 GCA_012513245.1 Synergistaceae bacterium
GAGAGGCAGGGAACACATTGCAGAGACCTCATTCTTTGTTAAAAAGATGAAAATAAAGGAAGAAGAATTTTTAAGGCAGAAAAAGCTCATCTCTGTTACTGCATACATAGTAAAAGAGGGAGACACACTCTGGTCGATAGCTGAAAGGTTCGATCTCAGTGTGGATACGATAATAGGATCAAACAGCCCCGAGAAAATAAACAGCCTTCAGCCGGGCACCGTACTGCGGATACCGGACAGGGAAGGAATATTTGTCAAAGTTCCGGAGGGTGAAAACATTGAAAGGCTTTCGTCTCTCTATGGTACGAAAAGAGAGGAGGTCTGTGCTGCGAACGGCATAGATCCCGACTTGCAGCTATCTTCGGGCAGAGAGATCTTTTTGCCCGGTGCTAATTATGCCGCGGTAATACAGACAGGAGATGGAAAGGTAAAAATAGCATCCGGCAGAGATCATTCACTGCAAAATACTCTCATGTGGCCTGTCAAGGGAAGAGTTTCGAGCCTTTTTGGCTGGAGGACCTTCTCCAATGGTTCAGCGGGTAGTTTCCACTCAGGTCTGGATATTGTGGCCCCATATGGCAGAGCGATAGTTTCAGCGATGGATGGCGTAGTTGTCTATTCAGGCTGGATGGGAGGGTACGGCAAGACTGTTGTGATCGATCACACTGACGGGATCACGACCCTCTACGGACACTGCAGCGATCTGGCAGTCCAAAAAGGAGATCCGGTCTATTCCGGTCAGCTGATATCGTATGTTGGGAGCACAGGAAGGTCTACCGGCAGCCACCTTCATTTTGAGGTCAGAAAGAACAATTTTCCCGTTGATCCCTTAAGCGCTCTCAGATAATTTTTATCTGGTTACAAGTGTCGAAAGGTCAAAAATTGGCAAAAGCACCGCTATCACCACGAACCCCACAAGAAAGCCCATCACAAGTATTATCAGAGGCTCTGCAAGAGTAGCGTATTTTTGCATTGAAGACTGCGCGATATCCCAGCAGTTGCTGCCCAGGCGGATCAGTCCGTCAGGAAGATCCCTCCCGTTTTCGCTGACCCTTACCACAGAGACTATCTCCTCAGGGAAGGAACCCTCTTTTTCAAGCCCCTGTGAAAATCTGTACCCTTTACTTATATGGTCCTGCACAATTTGAAGCCTTCCCTTTACAGGATCGAGAGGTTCTGTGAGTTTAAGCGCCCGGATAAGAGGCAGTCCTGATTTCAGGAGTGTTCCGGTCTGTGAAAATATCATTGAAAATGCGATGTTTTCCTTTATCTCTTTGAATATCGGAATGGTGATGCTCCTGCCGCTTCTGCGGAGAAATATGAAAACTATCAAAAGAGCGATCAGGAATGGGATGAAGCCGATCCTTACTGCATCAGAAATAAAGATCAAAAGACGGGTAACAAAGGGGAGTTCCGCGCCTGAGTCTATTACCAGCGCTGTCAGCCTCGGAACGACAAAAGTAAGAAGAAATATTACCACTGCCAGTCCAACCAGAAACATAAGCAGTGGATAGGTAAGCGAAGATCGGAGCTTTCTGCGAAGATGTATCTCGTTGTGTATCAGTTCGGCGGCTTTTTCCAGTATATCAGGAAGCGAGGCGGATCTTTCCCCTGATTCGACCATGCCGACCAGGCTCTCTCTGAATACTCCTGCGACACGCATTGAAGCTGCAAGAGAACGGCCTCCTTCGACAGATTCCCTCAACTCTGTGTAGATCGGCCTTAAGAGTTTGTTTCTTGTCTGTTTCCGGAGCAGCCTGAGAACGTCAGTAATTGAAAGTCCGCTTTTGATGTAGGATGAGAGTGTGATGCAGAAGAGATGCTGATCATCCAGACTGATCTGCCTGGTCCTCTTCTTGCGTCCGGAGAAAAGGTTGAGCTTTCTGTTGCTTTCCTCTTTTATGCTTATTACGGTCAGTCCATCGGATATGAGTTCTCGAAGTAGCTCATTCTCATTCGCAGCTTCTTTCCGGAGCTCTTTTTGACGGCCGTCTGCCGTGTAGACTTCAGCTTTAAAAAGGGGCAAGTCTTACACCTCTCCGACTACCCGCAGCATTTCTTCGGGGGTCGTTTCGCCGTTTGCCACAGATTTTATGCCCAGCTCGAGAAGGGTGTAAAAACCATTTTTTCGTGCCAGTCTGCGCAGTTCGGAAGATGGAGCTTTTTCCGCTATAGCCGCCTGTATCTCAGGTGTGACGTCAAATTGCTCATAAAGACCGAAACGCCCCATATACCCGGTGTTCCTGCACTTTTCGCATCCCTTGCCGCGCCATGCTTTATCTATACCATGCTGAAGGAGTACTCCTGTAACAGAGGTCTCTTCTTTACAATGTGGACAGATCCTCCTCACAAGTCTCTGTGCGACGACTCCCAGCAAAGAGCCTGAAACGAGGTAAGGTTCGATCCCCATATCAAGAAGCCTCGTTACCGCA
>JAAZCN010000028.1 GCA_012513245.1 Synergistaceae bacterium
ATGAATTCCCTTCCCTTTTCGAGCGTCAGGGATTGCAGAACGGACCCCGAAGCCTGAGCCATGGAGAAAACGCAGCTGGAAGAACCTCCGGAAATACCGAGATCGCCTTTCGTTGTCGTAATAGGTTGTGCATTGAAGAGCTGATCCAGATTGGCCTTTACTCCTTCGTCCTGCCCGCGGAATGTTGTGATTCCCGCGTTCACATTTTCAAAAGAGAGAATCGCTTTGTGTTTGGGGACGATGACATTCTTCCAGGCCGAATCGAGGGGCTCCTTACCTGGATCAGCAGCTATTGCCGGCAGACAGGCCGCCATCAGAAGAAATGCGACTGTGAAGATCAGTCCTGTCAGTCGCTGGATCCCCGCACTTTTACCCTTGCATTTCGATATTGCATATCTCATTTGAACTCCACCAAACGTATTGAATTTTGGTTCTGTTCTGCTGCTCTCCTTCGATTATCAAAAATCCATCGATTATCAAAAATCCCTGAATATTGGAAGGAATCCGGCTTTGCCTCATCCTGGTTTTTCGTTTTTTCTTGCTCTATAAAAGCACCACCCGTGAGATTAATTTTATTAAGGGTCTTTTCTGAGTCCGTTACAACGCAGGCTTTTCATTCGTCTGTCATGACCGGCGGAGGTGCGTAGAGGGGGTCAAGGGCTTTTCCTTGCGGCAGGTACATCCGCATGGTAACAGAAAAGGGGCCGTCCGGTGCAGGCAGCCAGTTCTCCGCCCCCTCCACAGGCACAACCTTCTGCAGATAGATTTTCAAAGATCCGTCATCATCGAACTTCAGGCCCGGAGTTCGGTCGCCTATGGAGTATCTGTCGATGGGGTTGTGAACCATGCGCTGGTCCGGCATGTTGTACATGGTTATCGACCAGAACCCGAGTTCCCTCACCGGCGGCAGGGAGCCGGCCGGGAAGGTGAGGACGTAATTCTTCTCGTGAGCGTTGAGAGGCTTGCCGTCTTGAGTGGAGGTTGAGCTCGGATAATAGGCCTCATCGAGATCTACCCCGTACAGCCCCATTCGGGCCGCCCCGGCCCGAATGAGATACTTCCCCTGCATCTGCTCACGGCTGCCGAAGATTCTCTCCGTCAGAAGCCAGGAGTTCTTCATCTTGCCCAGCAGGCTGCCGGACCCCTGGATCTCCTTCCGGGCGCTGTCGATCCCCTCCTGGATAGCCGTTCGAAGAGCAGGGGAAAGTTCAGTGTCATCGAAATAGAAATCAGGGCCTATACCGATGCGCCCGAATCTTTCGATAAGCTCTTTCTCTGACGGGTGAACCTCAAGCTGGCCGAGAAGAAAATTGACGTATGTTATGAACCCCGGTGAATCTGCGGTTTTCTGATCGAAAAGCGGGAAAATATCCATGGAGGGAGCCTTCGGCGCAGGGAGACCAAGAAATGCGCTCAGCGGTACGGCTGCGTACTGTTTTTGGATCGCCAGTACTTTTTCATAATCCCCGGTAAGGTCGATGTTCACACCGGTACGGACAAGGCAAAGCAGGAAATTAGTCTCCGATCGGAACAGATCGTCCGCACCTGTGGGTTTTTCGCCCTTCCAGCGGGGACCCGCGATGGCGAAGGTCCTTGCACCTGTCCCGGTAGCCCTGGTACCGACATAGCCGAAATTATGGGTATACAGATCAATGAGCTGGAAGGAATGATAGCGGTCAGCTATAGGAGGAACGGTTAGCACTACAGGTTCTGTCCTGAGGTCGAGCCAGAGTATGGAGTAGAGGGTGTCGTTGTTCTCCCGTACGATGTCCGTATCGTCCGGGCCGGCCAGTTTCGTGGTGTGTTTGAAACGGTTGAAAGTTTGAGGACGAATCGCCTGGACCTGCATTGACCTGTAATTCTCAAGCATGGGGTAAGCGAAAACATATGCCTCTTCAGCGATAGACCGGGCTTCATCCGGAGTGATCTCATTATTGGAGGTGGTGCATCCTGACATGGACAGAGGAAGAATGAGAATAAGGAAGAACAATGGAATTTCCCGAAGGGCTTTCTTCAGAGAGAACATTTTTATGGCTCCTCGTAGAGTAAATTTGCGGCAGTAAAAGCAGGAAAAAGCAGGTCGCCGCATGAGCCTGCGCAGGGAGAATATGGACAAGGAGCCAAGATCTTAACGAGTAAATATCTTTAGAATTGTTTGTTGATTTATTCTTCGAAAATAATTACCGCGGGCTACTATACCACATAAAAATGCCGGGAGAAGATTCAGGCCAAAGGGGGGAGGAGAATCCGGCGGAGACAGCAAAACAACCTCTGTCCCCGGTACGCGCACCATAATAATG
>JAAZCN010000192.1 GCA_012513245.1 Synergistaceae bacterium
GATAGACAATAATGCAATAATACAAGATATAACATATCCTGCTGTGATAAAACAGTATAAGGACGGGGTACCGCCCGAACTAAAGATCCAAGGGCCCCCTCCCGGATATACCGACCATCTTTTTAAATTCAGAATGACGATCAGAAAAGACGGGAGCACCTGGCCCGGAGAATATCCTTTCAGCCCTGTTGTGCACAACGCATATCGTGCTATCCCGGATACTTCAAACAATGTGATTATCGACGGAGGACGTCCGGAAACATGGCCTCGGATCACAAAAACTGCCATTAACTGGGCAAATGATTATCCCGGACAGAATGGCAGCGTTCCCGGTCTTTCTGTAGATTTTCTTGAAAGCCCCAGCTTCCGCCTTCTTACAACAAGGGAGGCAATGCTGAAGACCCTCGCTTTTCTCTATTACATGCAGACAGAACTTGGCATGTCAGACTGGTCCGTTGACAACAGGCAGGGATTCGGCGGATGGATCGGCGCTGAATGGGCAGATCTTCCGGAAAAATATCTTCCTATACTTTCTCTCTTTCCACCCTTTCCTTACGTGAGGGAAAGCCGAAGGATCGTAGGCATCAAAACAATGACCGTTGATGACATCCTAAGGGATGAAAAACTTGGCAGGGCGCTCATATCGAAACCTGACAGCCTGGCCCTTGGAGAATATCCTATCGATATTCATGGCAAAAGCGACAACAAATATCTTGAAGCGTACCTTGGCGAGACAAAAGAAAAAATACCTAATGACTGGAATGGAGACGGAGGCCTTTTTCAGATACCCTTTGGGGTTTTTGTCCCGGAAAAGCTTGATGGCCTTCTTGCCGCCGAGAAAAACATATCAGTTTCAAGGGTGGTAAACGGCTCCACAAGACTCCAACCCGTAACGATGCTTACAGGGCAGGCTGCAGGAGCGATTGCCGCGGTAGCTGTCAAACAAAAAGTCCAGCCCAGACAATTGCGTCCTCTGGATGTCCAGATGGAACTTTGGAGATCAAAGAGCAGGCTTTCTTTATTTGATTTTGAGGATGTACCGAATTACTCAGCCTCTTGGATAGGGGTAGAAGCAGCGGTGCTGTATGGATATATGGATCCCTCTGCAGAGAAATTTTTCGGCGTTTACGACGAAATGCATTGGGTAGAGGTGAGGGACGCACTGCGGCGAGCTTTCGGGATAAAGAATTTTCCCAAGAAAGACCTTGAAGGAATTGTCACAGCAAACGAACTTTCTGCCTGGCTGGAAGAGCTTTTCAAAAAGGACCCTAAAATATATCGCGAGGCAGTTGAGGGCCTAACCGTAGACAAAGTCGTCACAAAGGGCAAACTTGCAAGAACAGTGCTTGCTCTTTTAAAAGCGACCCCTGATAAAAAAGAGAAAAAATAGTTAAGGATGCATGAAGTCGTTTACAGGAGGTCTTTCCTTTCAGAGGAAGACCTCCTGTTTTTTAACATAACCTAAGAATTTTACATACAGCACAGGGATTTCAATTTGCTGTATGATTGAGGCGCATAAATTATATTTGCTCAAATCAGTTCTGATATCTCTTCTGAGAACAAAGAATGAGCCGAGGTGACGAGATGAAAAAATTTTTAAAAATCTTTCTGCTCTCTTCATGCCTGTTAATCTGGGCATTTGCCCTTTGTGCCGAGTCTGTGGAAATTTCTATAATTGCCCCTTCTGTAGAGGAGCAGGTGCTTGAATCAGGCAGGGATTTTTACGTCATCGGCAGCATTAATAGAGAGGGCATCAGTCCTGAGAACATGCCTTTCGATATACGAGTCTATGTGGCAGAAACAGGTCTTGTGAGAGATGGAAAGATCATCCCCCTCCGAACTGTTCGCAGCCATGTTGACTCCACTACCGGACTGACACCTGAAAGAGATATATATTTCCGCTATGAAGGAAAGGCGCCATGGGTAAAGATCGACCGTAAAGAACTCTTTAAGTCGCCTCCTCCAGACCTCGTATATCGGCACGGCGATCCTGATAGTTTCTATGACCCATCGCTTAAAGCCGTTGTTACAAAAGACCGCTTCGCCGTCCTGATACAGGGCGGAGTTACTAAAGACTTCGATACCAATTACTCCAAATCCTATTCTGATGAACTTTCATGGAAGATGTACCGCATACTTGTTGCCGCTGTCTCAGGAGATAAGGTGCTGGCAACCGCAGAGGAGGATATTATGTTTGGCACAGTTCAGGAAAAGGTCCTTGCAAGGTTTTCGCCCGATGAACATATGGATAGGGTCGTCGCTTTTGCTGAAGAAAAGGGTCTTCGTATATACAGAGATCTTTTTCCAGGATACTGGCCGTGCAGTGATGGATCTGTATATGAGATCCCTCGGAGATGGCGGGCTAACGACGCTCTTGAGTATGTCGAAGGAAAAGTGCATGCGATAATATACAACATAAGTGAAAAAAGGTGTGCAACACGGGAGGTAGAGATTGGAAGAATCGCCTTTGAAGGCTGGCTCGATTCTGAGGATATTGTCTACTACTATTCTGATATAGGCGAACCCTCGTTGGAATACCGTACATGGCACGGCACCGATAAAAAGATTGGGAAACTGGTCATGTTCGAAAATGGGGACAGGCTCGCACTTACCCGGGCGGAGACAGGGCAAGCTCCGGAAGCTTATCATCCTAAGGATACGATAGATAAAGC
>JAAZCN010000193.1 GCA_012513245.1 Synergistaceae bacterium
GAACGAAGGATATTATAGCCTTCACGTTTTTATTTGGCAACATGGCAAGTTCAGATAAATACATTATCATAAAAAAGTATTATAGTGGAAGAATTATTTAATATTTCAAAAAATGGACTTTTACTTTTACTATCTCAGACGAGCTTCCCGTACGGATAGGATATTTCCATGTGCCTGCACCTGAACTAACCACGGCTTTGAACTCCCCTTCTTCAGGCAGTCCGTAATGGGTATGGTTAGCAAGACCCACTAAAAAATTGAATGGAAAAATTTGCCCGTTGTGGGTATGTCCGGAAAGCTGCAGATCAACTCCGTTCTCGATGGCTTCGTCTATAGCGTTTGGCTGGTGGTCAAGGACAATGATCGGCCTGTTTTTATCCGCATTCTGAAGGATATCAGAAAGAGGTGCCCTGTCTCTCTCAGTTATGTCTTTTCTGCCTGCCAGATAAAAGTCTTTTATGGTGACCATTTCGTCCTGGATCACCCGTATGCCTGTACCGTCGAAATAAGAAAGTAACTCCGACATTTCTCCAAGATAATATTCGTGGTTTCCTGTTACAAAATAAGTCCCATACGGAGTCTTTATGCTTCCAAGCGTATCAGCTGAGAACTTCATTATCTTTTCATTGGAGTCATGGTCAAAAATATCCCCGCAAATAAAAAAGATGTCCGGTGAGAGTTCTTCCACCATTTTTTTGATCCTTACGATCTGTTTTTCTGTGACTGAAGTTCCGACATGGAGGTCTGAAACCATAACTATCTCCAGCACCGGAATGGATGATCTCTTATTTATCCATATTTCGTAAGATGTGACCTCGTAATTGACTGCGTTGTAAAACCCATAAAGCGTTATCATTACTGCGATTGCAGGTACGATCAAACCTTTTGCATATATCCTCGAAAAGAAATATCTTATCCTGTTTTTTGGTATTATTAAACTGCCCAGATATTCAACAATGTCTCCCGCCAGGAAAAAGATGAACGAGTATATCAGAGTCCCGATATAAAAAGAAGAAATATATCTAACCGGTAGGGCCAGTATCCTGTACCGGTATATCCAGTTCTGAAGAAAAAATGAAGAAAGGAATATCAAAAGTCCGGAAAAAAGTACCAAAGTTGAAGTCTGTTCAGGTATATTCACCTCATAACTTTCAGCCAGCTTTTTGTACCTTTTGCATAGATATATATTGATAATTATCAGCAACAGTGTGCTTAAAAGCAAAAATATTATGAACCTTCCCATATATCCACCCTGACTGCCTATGTTTTATGGCTTTATATTATTGATCAGGAAGTCTTCTGTTGATCCATTTTTTGAATCACTCTTATAAATGCATCAACTACATTCTTATCGAACTTTATCCCTGAGAGGTTTCTGATCTCATCTATCGCTTCTTCGTGAGATTTAGATCTGTCATAGCAGTCATTAGTCATGGCGTCATAGGTTTCTGCAACCCCAATTATCCTGCTTGAAAGCGGGATCTCTTCTCCTTTGATGCCTTTTGGATAGCCCGTCCCGTCCCAATGCTCATGGTGACTTAGGACACCTTCAGCCAGGTCTATCGTATCGTCGAAAAGGTTGAGTATGCGGTATCCGACAACAGGATGCTGCTGCATTGTCCTGTACTCTTCCTCGTTGAAGTTCCTGTGTTTGTTAAGGATCTCGTCTTCAAGGACTATCTTTCCAATATCGTGGAAGTAGCCGTTTTCACCCAGCCTTTTGATCTCAGACTTTGAAAGGCCCATTTCCTCCGCTATTTTTTCACACAGTCCTGAGACGTTTTCTGAATGTCTCTTTTCCCTCAGGCTCCTGTTATGAAGATTGTTTATAATTTTCTGGATCATGTTTTTGTTGTTTATTTTTCGGTTTATAGTCTTATCTTTATACATAAAGTTTTCGGCGATCTCTATCATTTCGGACATGCTTTCGTCTGCTGTAATTTTTGTGCTCGATCCCAGGGAGACGGTCCCGATAATATCGTTTGAATGTTCGTTGGAGAACGATTTTCTTATCTCCGCTATTATTACTTTTGCCTGATCAGAGTCTGTGAGTGGCATTACCAGAGCAAACTCGTCTCCTCCGATCCTTGCGACGATGTCTTTGTCTCTCGAAACTTTTTTGAATGCTGCCGCTGCTTCGATCAACAGTCTATCTCCGGCTGCATGCCCAAAGATGTCGTTCGTAAGCTTGAGTCCGTTCAGGTCTCCGAAGATAATGGATATCGGAAGGTTCTCTTCAGTATTAAGGAGAGGGGTCTGCTCTTCGAAAAATAGCCTGTTGTTGATATCCGTCAGCGGGTCCCGATAAGTCAAATACTTTATGTGTTCTTCAATTTTTTTATGTTCTGTATTGTCCATGAACGTTATGACAGACCCAACCATTTTACCGTCCTTGTACTGGGGGTATGAGGAGTACCTTACATCAAAAAATGTGCCATCACTGCGCCAGAAAACCTCGTCATCTACATAAACGCCCTTGCCGGTTTTAAATGATTCCATAATTTTACACTCTTTGGGAGGAAAGGGATTTCCATCCCGTTTTGTATGGTGTATCTGATAGTGCATGTTTTTGCCAAGTAGTTCTTCCTGGCTGTCGTATCCGAGCATCTTGAAACCACTTTCGTTGCAGAAAGTACAGAGGCCCTTTGTGTCCATCCCGTAAATTCCTTCTGCTGTTGAGTCGAGTATCAGTTTAAGCTGTTCTCTGTTCTCCTGGAGAAATATATTTGTTATTTCGAGGTCTTCGGTCCTCTCTTTGACTTTTACCTCAAGGTTTTCCACATGCCTGCTGATAGTAGCTGCAAGCATATTGAAAGTCCGGGCGATCTTTCCTATCTCATCTTCCCTATAAACTTTAGCCCTCTCGGCAAAATTTCCGTCAGTAAATTTTTTCGCGCTGAGATTGAGGCTCTCCATCGGTTTGAGGAGGTTGCTTACAAAACTGAGGTATAGGAGTGATATCATCAGCATTATTATTGACGAGAAAATAATCGTCAGCCTTATAGTTTTATATATATTCTGTGTAAGTATCGTGTCAGGGATAGATGTGATAAGAACCAAGTCTACACCGGTCGCTTTAATTTCCGATACATGAATGTGACTGCTCTCTCCATTTACCGCAACATGGTCTTGTTCACCATGCGCAAGGAAATCATCAAAGGCCTGTATGATACTATGGTTACCGCACTCAGTTATTCCGGTCCTATTGATATCCCCTGTTGGATCAGCTTTAAAATTTGGTATTCCCAGAGAATTTGCAACCAATTCTCCGGTAGTCTTGTCAACGATAATAGCTGTGGCTCCATTTTGTTTAACTATATCGTTCAGATACTTATCCATTCTTGAAAGTGTGATATGTGTACCGAGAACGCCTATCAAATTACCTTGTTTGTCATAGGCTGGGGTCCCGACAGAGACAGTAAGATCATCCATTACAAAATGTTTGTAGATAGGGGAAAAAGATGTTTTACCGTTCGTTTTTGCTGCTTTGTACCATGGCCGCGTGCGCGGGTCGAAGATATTTGTTTCTACCGCAAGTTTGCCGGCTGTCAGATCCTCCCTGACTCTAAAGTATCTCGACTTTCCTCCTGTTTCAGCGTTATTTTTCATGATTTCCACAACATTATCTTTGTTCCTTCGTGCGCCGTAATATTCACCTTGCTCTGTTCCCATGCTTATGCTGTAGATCGGTGTGTCGCTGTTCGCGTTTAGGAGTGAGACAAAAAATTTGTCTCTGGCGTTCTCATCATGAAAATCGATCAAACCGTTTCGTATCTGTTTTTCTGTTATTTCATTTATTAACTGCGGCAGTTTTACAAATCTTTCGAATTCTATGTATATAGTTTGGTTCATGTTTTTTGTTATTGAGGAAAGTATTTCATTAGAAGTGCTGATCCAGTTAGAAAAAAGCACATAATAGACAACCGTAAAAGTTAATAAAATAGTTGTAATGTAAATTGCCATGATATTATTTTTGATCGACATTTGTTTTAAAGTTCTCATGGC
>JAAZCN010000194.1 GCA_012513245.1 Synergistaceae bacterium
CTGGTGTTGGTCATTTTGTCTGTCCTACCCAATTGGCAGTATATACAGGAATAGTTGCAGGTTTTTTTTGGGATCGGACTTATGCCTAACGATATCCCTAGTCGCCTTGATGGGACCGGTCCATAAATATAACGAAATTTTCTCATCATACCTCACCTCCTATGGATAAAATACCATTTGGGTCAGATCTGATCTATCTTTGTATAGTCTATATTGCCCTTATCGTTTACTAAGTCTTCGTTAACGTGTATCTTTTCTATCTTCCCGACAAACATTTCATGTGAACCCGTAAGGATAGACGCTGTTACAGTGCATTCAATGCAGATAGGACATTCGGGGATAAGCGGTGCGTTGACTACATCTCCATCTTCTGTTTTAAGTGAGAGATTTGTAAATTTATCTTCATCTCTGCCGCTGTGGCTTCCGAGGTAGTCAAATATCTTCTTCTGATCCTTTGACGGTACATTAACTACAAAAGCGCCTGTCTCTTTTATTATTTTGTAAGAGTGTCTTGAAGGGACTATACCCACCATTATCATTGGGGGATCATAACTGCAGTTGCAGCAGTAGGCCACAGCCAATGCGTTGTTGTTTCCTTCACTGTCCCTGCAGGACACGATCACTTTTGGCGCCGGCTGAAGACATGTACGAAGATTAGCTTCAATTTTTTTCACGTTAGTTCTCCTTTGCATAGAAGTATTTTGATAAGTACGCAATTTATGTAGATGAAAATTATGCATCCAAATTTATGCCGTTTATCGATTATAACAGAAGGAATAAGGCCTGACTAAGTTAAAGGGGCCGCAAAATTCGATATACATTCGATATAAATTTATTCTGCAACCGATTGCATAAAACTTAAGGTTGGGATATAATATGTTTAATTCGCGACAGGGAGGGGAAGCAAATGAGATCAAAGGGAAAGTTTATCTCGTCTTTTCGTTGCTGCTGCGGAGATACATGTCTTCCGTTAATAATGTTCATTTTTAAGATCGCCTGAAGAGGCGGTCCTTTTTTTAAGGAGGGGTAAATTTGACAGTTTTAAGAGAAAAGGCGAAGCTAATGAATTCTGATGACCTCAACAGAGTAATTAAGAGGATCGCACATGAATTGGTTGAACAGAACAAGGGTACTGAAAACATGATCCTGGTAGGCATCCACAGAAGAGGTGTATATCTTGCTCGCCGTCTCCAGAAGATAATTGAGGAAGTAGAAGGCACTAAGATACCGTGTGGTGAGCTTGATATAACCCTATACAGGGATGATCTGACCATGCTTTTTGAACAGCCGATGGTCCACAGCACACGGATGCCCCAGGATATTTCCGGCAAGAATATTTTCCTTATCGATGATGTCCTTTATACGGGCAGAACTGTACGGGCAGCTCTCGAGGCCCTTGTAGACCTCGGACGCCCCTCATCAGTGAAACTTGCTGTAATAATTGACAGAGGACACAGGGAACTCCCGATACACGCGGATATATGCGGTAAAAACGTGCCTACATCCAAAAATGAAGTTATCGAAGTGAAAGTTACTGAACTTGACGGAGAGGATGAGGTGGTGATCTGTGAACGCTACACCCAGTGAGATCGGACAGATAGTCTGGCGTCACAAAAATGTGCTTGACGTAGACTGTTTTACAAGGGAAGAACTCTACTTCCTGCTTGATCAGGCACGCCATATGGAGAACGTAATGGACAGACCTATCAAAAAGGTCCCGGTCTTGCGCGGTAAGATGGTTGTCAATCTATTTTTTGAAAATTCGACCAGGACAAGGGTCTCGTTTGAGCTGGCGGAGAAGATGCTTTCCGCAGATGTGGTCAACTGGTCTGTCTCCGGATCAAGCCAAGCCAAAGGCGAGACGATGAGGGACACAGCCTGGACACTAGAAGCTATGGGCGCGGACATAGTAGTAATTAGGCACGGTGCTGTAGGATCCGCACAGTATTTGGCTTCAAAGCTAAAAAGAGCTATAGTGCTGAACGCCGGAGACGGTACACACGCGCATCCCACACAGGCCCTGCTTGACCTTTACACTGCATGGAAACATCTGGGGAATCTTGAAGGCAAAAAAATAGTCCTTGTTGGTGATGTCCTCCATAGTCGTGTAGCAAGAAGCGACGTAATAGCGTTTAGAACTATAGGATGCGAAGTGGTCCTCTCAGGGCCTCTTACGATGATGCCGAGAGAGATAAACTCACTGGGCTGCCGGTACGAAAAAGATCCTAAAAAAGCTGTTGAGAATGCTGACATGGTCTACCTTCTCAGGATACAGAAAGAGCGGCAGCAGGACGGGCTCTTCCCCTCTGTAAACGAATATCACCGCTGGTGGGGTGCTGACAATGATTTGATGAAGTATGCGAAACCCGGAGCGCTTGCGATGCATCCGGGGCCGATCAACAGAGGCGTAGAAATTGCCTCCGAAGTTGCAGACGGACATCAGAGCGTAATACTGGAGCAGGTGCGTTCAGGAGTTGCAATACGCATGGCTCTTCTCTATCTCTGTGGAGGAGGCGTAAGATAATGGGAAGGATATTGTTCAGGGACTTTAAAATCTTCAACGGAACAGAATTTATCGAGAACAGTGAACTTCTCGTTGAGAACGGAAAAATCTCAAAAGTAGGAAATGGTCTTGACAGCACTGATGCAGAGGTAATAGATGGTTACGGAAAGATCCTCTCACCGGGCTTTGTGGATCTACATGCCCACTTCAGAGATCCCGGCGGAGAATGGAACGAGGACCTAACGTCCGGTGCAAAGGCCGGAGCTGCAGGCGGATTTACGACCCTTGTGGCTATGCCGAACACAAAACCTGCGATATCAGAACCTTCTCTTGTAGAATATGTGCTAAGCCACGGAAAAGCAGCGGGAGCGTCAAGGAGCCTTCCATCCGGATGTGTAAGTAAAAACAGGGAAGGGAAGGAAATGGCGGAGCTTCTTAAAATGGCTGAGGCAGGGGCGGTCTTTTTCACAGATGACGGAGCCCCGATAGCAACAAGCTCTCTCTTTCGTCTCGCATTGATGTATACAGGAAAGGACCAGCCGAGGATAATGGAGCATCCGGAAGAGATAAGCCTGTTCAGGGACGGTCAGGTGCATGAGGGAAAAGTCAGTGCGCTGAGCGGACTCAGGGGCATTCCTGCCGCTTCGGAAGCAATAGATGTGGCAAGGGGGATAGCACTTGCCGAGGAGACAGGGGGAAGGGTCCACTTCACTCATCTGAGCAGTGCAGTTGCTCTTGGTCTTGTCAGACAGGCTAAAAGAGAAGGTTTCGATGTGACATGTGATACAACTTTCCATCATCTTACCCTAAACGAAAACGCAGTTATCAACAGTGGTTATAATGCAAGATACAAAGTGAATCCGCCGCTCAGGAGCACAGAAGATCAGACTGCCCTCTGGGATGGGCTGCAGGATGGAACGATAGATGCTATAGTGACAGATCATGCCCCCTGGCATTTGGATGAAAAAGATGAACCCTTCCAGGATGCGCCATTTGGGATAGCATCACTTGAATGTGCTGCAGCGGTACTGATAGACTTTAAGAACAAGAACTATCCCGATGTCCCGCTTGAGCTCATACTGAAAAAAATGACAAGCTCCCCTGCATCGCTCCTTCCTGAAAAGTGGCAGCTGCTGGGCAGGATAGAAGAGGGGGCCCTTGCGGACATAACTATCATCGACATGGAGAGGACCAGGATCGTTGACTGTTCTGAATGGTACAGTAAGGCCAGATGTTGCCCATGGGAAGGTATTGCCCTCTCAGGCTGGCCTGTAATGACATTTGTGGAAGGCAGAAAGATCTGGCAGGATAACGAAGATATTTAAAAGCTGACTCGATCAGGAAAACATCTTGCAGGATAAAGGCAGGGGAGTATTAAAGTTTGTCAGATAATGAGCGGATCAGGTTTTGACATCTTTAGTACCGCCCCTGATTTGTTTTGCCGGCAAAGCCATCTGGAATAGAGGCCCTTTTGCGGATGTAAGGCCATGGAGCCGAAGTTATTATTTGGAGGTGTCGATTTGGAAAATAACAAGTGTGAATTGATAGCAGCTATGGATCTGCCGACCCTGGACTCAGCAAGGGAATTTCTCGACAGACTCGATAAAGCCACCCCTTATGTAAAGATAGGACCCAGACTTTACGCGATGGGGGGAGCTCCTTTTATCAACGAAATAGTGAAAAAGGGATACAGGCTTTTTCTTGATCTTAAGCTGCATGATATACCAAATACTGTAGCATCTGCCGTTGAACCTCTCTCTGAAATGGGACTTTGGGCTTTGACCATCCACACGTCAGGCGGGCATGAGATGATGTCTCGCTCTGTAGCTATGAGAGACAAAACGGGCAGTAAGATGAACCTTTTAGGGATCACAGTTCTTACCAGCCTTGGAGGGGACCTCTGGAACGAAGTCCACCCCGGATCTGACCTGGATCGTTCTCTTGAAGCAAGGGCACTGGCAGCAGAAAGAGCGGGACTTGACGGGATAGTGTGTTCTCCTCTGGATCTTTCTCTGCTTAGAGGAAAGGCTGAAAGACTGGCCAGGGTAGTCCCCGGGATCAGAAGAACAAGAGCCTCTACAGAAGATCAGACCAGGGTGGCAACTGCAAAGGAAGCAGCTGCAGCAGGAGCTTCGTTCATTGTTGTAGGAAGGCCTATACTTGAAGCCGCTGATCCTATTAGAGAAGTCAAAAATATACTTAATGAGTTGTCGGAGGTGCAGTGATGAGGAAAGACTCTATCCGGACAGATGATGAGGCAGTAGCCGCCAGAATAATGCAAATGATGAAAGAGAGCGGGGGGCATCTCGAAGGGCATTTCAAGCTGACCTCCGGTCTTCACAGCGGGCATTATATACAGTGTGCACTGATGCTCCGTTTTCCTGAGTTTGCAGCATATGCCGGAGGAAAAATCGCGGAGAGATTGGCTTTGTTTAAACCTGAGATGATCCTTTCCCCTGCGCTCGGAGGGCTGATCATAGGTCATGAAGTAGCAAGGTCTCTGGGAGTTCCGTTTATATTCTGTGAAAGAGTGGATGGGATAATGAGGCTCAGAAGGTTTCCCCATCCGGGTAAAGTACGTTTTGCACTCGTTGAAGATGTCGTGACGACCGGCAAATCATCCCGTGAAACGGCGGAGATATTTGCCGAAGGCGGTGCGGAATGGGTCTCTTCTGCTTCAATAATCGACAGACGGGCTGATAATGCTCACAACGGCTGGGATCTTATATCCCTCTGGAAACTCAGTTTTCCGCTTTACGAAGAGCAGGCCTGCCCCCTCTGCAAAGATGGACTGCCGCTTGTGAAGCCGGGGAGCCGTCCGAGCTGATGCCTCTGATCATTTTACGGAGCCGTCTCAATAAAATCTTATCTTCCGCTTTTGTACTGCTGTTGCTATTTTTCCATCCGGCAAATGCGAGTGCGGCAAATTTTGCCGTTACATCTCCCTGGATAGGATTTATAGCTTCTTTCCTTGCCGGAGATAGTAAAAATGTCCGTTACCTTTCCGGCTGGGACTCTTCCGGAAACGTGATAAAAACAACTTCTCCAAGATCCGGCGAGATAATTATTGCCATAGACGCAAAAGATGCAGAAAACTTCAGAATAAAGAAAAATAATAAGGAACTGAGACTGCTCTATGACGAGCTGCATATGACGAAAGAGCAGATCCGAAGCGCATTTTTCGATCCCGCAATGCTCCCCTTTATTGCTCAGAGCGTTATGAAAATAATGGCGGAAGAAGACAAGGCCAGATACACATATTTTCAGAGGCGGCTCGCTGAGTTCCAGTCAAAGATCGAAAGTACGATAGACATAGGAAGGCACCTTTTAAGCGAAATAAAAATTCTTGATATTACAGGAGCTGAAGGGGCATGGCTTCGTTCCTCCATTAAAGGCGCGGTCAGACCACCCTCTGCCGTCTGGGAAGGATGGAAGACAGGAGATACAAAAGCTATGAGGGCTGCACTTGATGAGGCCGGCAAACGTAACTGGCTTATCTTGATGGATCCATGGACCCCGGAGATCATAAGGTCTGTTGCTGTAGGCTATGAATACAGACTTACTCTGCCGCCGCCTGCCGGAGACCAGGATTATTTTGTATTTCTCCATGATATTTTTCTCTTAATATCTAATAAAACTAAAAATGTGAAGACTAAATGATGATATAGGCTGTAAAATACGACTGTATGCTCCACGCTGTTACTGTCTACCGATCACTTGCCGTGTAAAACAGTTGTAAATGCGGTCAAACTATAGTCAAACGTAGACAAACAATGGTCAAACAGTTGTTAGAATCGTAAGAACCAAAATTACGTCTATTTTTTCAAGAAATGAGGTTTTGTCATGCCAGGCATAAAATATTTACTAAGACTACTTCCGCTGGCCGCATTTATATTCTTTTTCCCTCTTCAGACTTCTCTTTCTGCTGAGCCTGTTGAAGGTACAATGTCGGCTGATACTATAAATTACAATGTCAACACAAAAAAAATATCAGCTGTAGGAAACGTAGTAATAAAAAGAGCCGGCGCCATACTCTGGGGTGATAAGGGAGAAGGCAGCATGGAAACTTCCGAATTTACGCTGCAGGGAAATGTCAAGGGTACCTTTCCTGCGGATAAGACCGACATGACAGCAGACAAAGTTAAGTGGTCAGGTTCGAAAAGTTCTGAAAATGATGGTATTGCAGAGGCTTTTGGTAAGGTGCATCTGACACGGGGAATAAATGAAAAAATTGATGCGGATTATGTGCTCTGGGAACTTGGCACAAAAAATTACACGGCAAGAGGCAATGTAGACGCTAAAACTCCAAATAACATACTTATAGCAAATGAAGCAGGACAGAGTAAAGATAAATTTTGGGGCAAAAAAGTGAAAAGATATGAGGATATCAAACAGAAGCTTGTTGTGAGTGCTGAATCAGTTGAGGGTACAACAGTGAATGAAGAGATAAACGAACTCATAGCAGTTGGCAGCGTAGTAATGGACTTTGTGGACAAGGAAGGCCTCAAAAGCAGGGTGACAGGTGAAAAAGGGGTATATTCCAAATCAAAGGCCACATTTGTGATATCCGGAAATGCAAAGGCTGTCCGCAGCGACGGAAAAACAGTATCAGCGGATTCTATAATAGTGCATGAAGACTCCAATAATGTAGAAGCAATAGGCAACTCGAAGATAACATTCGTCACGAACGAAAAAAAGGACAATAAAAAAGAAGTGAAGCCGAAAAGCGAGGAATGAGCATGGCAATTGCCGTAAGGTCAAAATTCGAGGTACTCAGGGCAGAACACCTTGTTAAGTCTTATAACAGAAGAAGAGTAGTTGACGATGTGTCGATCGAAATAAAAAAGGGTGAGATAGTTGGACTCCTCGGACCCAACGGAGCGGGCAAAAGCACCACTTTTTATATGATGATGGGAAGGATAATGCCGGAGTCAGGAAGGGTATTCAACGGGGAAAAAGATATAACTGCCCTTCCAATGCATGAGAGAGCCAGGACGGGACTAGGTTATCTTCCCCAGGAAGCATCAGTATTCAGGAGACTTACAGTGAGGCAGAACCTCGAACTGGTCCTTGAAGAGGCCGGTATCCCCAAAGAAGAGCGTGATGCAAAAATAGAGACTCTGCTTGGGGGCTATGGTTTAAAACAGATCGAAAATATTCTCGGGGTCTCTCTTTCAGGTGGAGAGAGGCGACGAGTCGAGATAGCCAGATGTCTTGCCCTTGATCCCTCGTTCATTCTCCTCGATGAACCATTCAGCGGTATCGATCCAATAGCTGTAGCAGACCTGCAGGCAATAATAAGGCATCTGAAAGAGAAAGGTTACGGTATACTTCTTACAGACCACAACGTCAGAGAGACGCTCTCGATCACTGACAGAGCCTACCTTATCCATCAGGGAAAAGTATTTTTGGAAGGTCTCCCGAAAGATATCGCGCAGAACGAAGAAGCAAGAAAATTCTACCTCGGCGCGGATTTTTCCTGGTAAAGGCTGATTTTCTCAAATGAGCCGCAACGACAACCTTACAGGCATGGTAAGACATGCGATGAGGATGATGGTCGGCACCCTTGCAAGCAGGATACTCGGTCTTGTCAGGGAAATGCTTACTGCGGCCTTGTTTGGAGCCACCCGCCAGCTTGACGCATTTTATGTGGCATATACTCTGGCAAATCTTTCCCGCCAGCTTCTGGCGGAGGGTGCCCTTTCCGCTTCTTTTGTCCCGGTGTTTTCCAGAGCGCTTGAAAACAAAGACGAAAATACAGCTCAGAGTCTTGCTAGACAGGCCCTCACCGTACTCTTGCTGGCAGGTGCTCTTGTAGTAACTGTCGGTATTATTTTTGCGCCGGTATTCGTAGGTGTAATGGCACCCGGATTTGCAGCGGAAGAAAGGGCTCTGGCAATATCACTCACCAGAATAATGTTCCCCTTTCTTCTCTTTGTCTCTGTAGGCGCACTTGCGATGGGTGTACTGAACAGCATGGGTTCTTTTTTTGTACCGGCAATAGCTCCGGCACTAAGCAACGCAGCTTACATACTTTTTTTGATGGCCACAATGAAAAACCTGACTATCTGGAACCTTTCGGCAGCGGTCCTGATAGGAGGAGTCTGTCATATGTTGCTGCAATGGTACTGGTGCAGCAAAATGGGTGTTGTGCTGACACCTGAGGTCCCAAAAAAGGACAACTCGGAACTCAAAAGCATGATGTACCTCTTCTTTCCTTACGCGGCCGGACTTTCACTCAATCAGGTAAATCCTGTGATAAGCAGGATGTTTGGTTCATTCCTCGAAGGAGGTTCGATTTCTGTCCTTACATATGCGGACAGAGTGCTTCAGCTCCCACTGGGGCTTTTTGTTATAGCTATTTCGCAGGCAGTCCTTCCCATGCTCTCAAGACAGGATCCAAACGACAGGGTGGGATTCAGGGATTTTATAAGAGATGCACTCAGGTTTGACCTTTTTGTCATATTACCCGTATCTGTGGGGCTTTTTGTGCTCTCTCAGGAAACGGTGCACATACTCTTTTTCAGAGGTGCATTTACCGAATGGGCCTGGCATGCAACCGGGACTGCTCTTGCAATATACGGTCTTGGTCTTCCCGGAATGGCAAGCAGCACAGTCATATTGAGGGCGATGTATGCCAGAAGGATGCCAAGGGGGGCTGTAGGTGTGACCGGAGTGACGGTGGCAGTCAACCTGACTGCGTGTCTTATCCTGATGCCGCTTTTCAAATACGCCGGCCTTGCAGGTGCTACAGCAGCAGCATTTACATGCTCGAGCCTGTATGGAGCATGGGCTCTTTCAAGGAACCTTAAGGAACCTCTTGGCGTCTTTGAGACCGGATGGCTGGCGAAGATCGTTTCTTCCACGATACTGATGTTTCTTGCTCTTTATGCAGTTAAAATGATCCTGCCTTACCCCATTTCTTCTTCAGTGGGATCCAGGGCACTTTGGCTGACCGGCATGGTACTTGCCGGGATAGCAGTATATTCTCTCTCTACGATGCTTCTCAGATGTTCTGAGTGGGAATGGATAAAAGATGCGCTTAAACAGAAAAAAAATTGATGGATCAATGTTATTATTCATATAGTATCTGCCGGAAAGATCCGTCTGCTTCAATTCAGGATATCCCAAGGGGGCGTAACAGTGAAAAGAAAATTTTTGTTTCTTTTAATATTTTTACTTACATTCAACCTATTTGCCTGTCCTACTTCCTTCCGTGCCGAGGCGTCACAAAGTGAATTCAAGAGCCTGCTGGATGAAAGACAGATAGACTGCTGGGTCGAAGGAGAGATATTCGGAGATCTCATTCTGGGGTCAAGAGGAACAATACAGTTTATATACCTTGACGCAAAATTATCCAAGGCTATATCAGCCGAACAGGGTCTTTCGCCATGGGTGGATGATCTCAATCAGTATTTCGGATCCTCTGAGACCAAAAAGAAAGTACTCTTTATAGCTAACCTTGAGGCAAACAAGCCATGGACTGTAGAAGAGAAAAAGATCAGCGTCGGCGGTTACCATCTGACCAAAAAGGACGTCGTATCCTCTAGCTGGAAGAATCCTTTTGGAACTGTAGATGCAGGTACAAGCTGGCAGTTTGCCTTTGTTGTCCCGCAGGATAAAGTAAAACCCGGGACAGATATCATGGTGGGTTATGGTGACGATTTAATAAAATGGAAGGTTCCAAAATAAATGCACAAGTATAAATGCGCTTTCCGCGGCCATGTTTTTTCTGTGGTGAATTTTGCCCAAAAGTGCCCGGAGTGCAGAGCAGGGATTCTGATACACAAAGAGGGAGAAGAAAAGAAAAACAGCTCATGCAGCTGCAAAGGCGGCAACTGTTCGGTGTGTGCCGGTCAATGCAGATGACGCCTGAGCTGAAGGACCTGATCACCCTTGGGATAGAGACAAGCTGTGACGACACTGCTCTTGCTGTCATGAAGGGCCGAAATCATGTATTGTGCTCGGTGATATCCAGTCAGATAGAGTTCCATTCCGAATATGGAGGAGTAGTTCCCGAGCTTGCATCGAGGATGCACCAGGAAATGATCATTCCTCTCTTGGAAGAGGTGCTTGACGGATCAGGAATAAATGACCCTGCGAAAGAGATCGATCTTATCGCTGTTACTGCAGGACCGGGACTGATGGGTTCTCTTCTTGTCGGAGTGATGACAGCCAAGGCGCTCTCTCAGGTCTGGAAAAAACCCATAATAGGAGTCAACCACCTTGAGGGACACATATTTGCAAACGTCGCTGCTAACAGGCACCTCTCTCCGCCCTTCATATCCGCTATAGTATCCGGAGGCCACACAGAGATCGTCTGGGTCAAGAATTTCGGAGAATACGAATTACTGGGCTCAACAAGAGATGATGCAGCAGGAGAAGCCTACGATAAGATCGCGAAAATGATGGGACTTGGCTATCCGGGAGGTCCGGTAATAGACAGGCTGGCATCCCGAGGCGATCCCGAAAGTTTTGCACTTCCTATGCCGCTGTCATCGTCAGGGAAGGTCGAATTTAGTTTCAGCGGACTAAAAACCGCAGCGGCAAATATAATTAGAAACTCGGAAAAAACAGGCGCTGCATTAAAAAAAGAAGATATTTGCGCCTCTTTTCAAAAGGCGGTAATTGGATCTCTTTTATGTAAAATAAAACTTGCCGTACACATGACTGGGATAAAAAAGCTGACCCTTTCAGGCGGCGTAGCTGCAAATTCAGGGCTTCGCAACAGGCTGAAAGAGGTGGCAGAAGAGGAGAAGTGGGAACTATTCCTTCCCCCCAAAAATATGTGCACTGATAATGCTGTTATGATCGCGTCTGCCGGAACTGACTCCTTCCTTAGGGGCAACAGGTCAGACCTTTCTCTATCTCCGGACCCGTCATGGGAGATTTGGTAAAAAATTCTATTCAGTTCTGATCTGATACACATTCTCAATGTTTCAATTCTCTAATATCCTGTTGGTCAGATGTAAGCAAAAAACAACGCGCCTGTGGTAATTCTTTGAATAACGCCTTCGGTAAGTACTTTTTACTGCACAAACTACGTAAGATAAACAAAAGTCAAAGCTTGTTCAAAAATAGAAGATAACAGCAGATAAATAGATATAAAAACCCAAAATGCAGTATATTTAGCCTTAGCTGCATTTGAGAAATAACTACTCTCTTATTAAACTTTCACTTGAAAAGATGTTAGCACTCGATTAATGTGAGTGCTAACACTAGATAACAAAATATCAACAGGAGGGGTCATTTAATGAAACTTAAGCCACTTGGAGACAGAATAGTTGTTAAAGCCGCACCGCACGAAGAGAAGACAAAGGGCGGACTCGTTCTTCCGGAGACAGTGAAAGAGAAGCCGGTCGAAGGAATCGTAGTTGCTGTAGGAGAGGGAAAAGTACTTGAGAACGGCAAACGTCAGCCCATGGATGTCAAAGTAGATGACAAGATAATATACAGTAAATACTCCGGTACCGAAGTCAAACTCGACGGTGATGATTTTCTCATCCTGAGCGAAAGAGACGTACTCGCAGTAGTAACGAAGTAATAAATAAAAAATAATTATTATTCTGGGAGGAATATGATCATGGCAAAGATATTGCTTTTTAAAGAAGAAGCCCGCCGTGCTATGGAGCGCGGTATGAATAAAGTTACAGATACAGTAGGTATCACACTTGGCCCTAAAGGCCGCAATGTGGTTCTCGACAAGAAATATGGTTCACCCACCATCACCAACGACGGTGTGACCATCGCAAAGGAATTCGAACTTGAAGATCCGTTTGAAAATATGGGAGCACAGCTTATCAAAGAAGTTGCATCCAAGACAAACGATATAGCCGGAGACGGAACGACAACAGCTACTGTCCTTACCCGTGCTATGGTCCGCGAAGGCATCAAAAACGTTGCCGCAGGAGCTAACGGGATGCTCATCCGTAAGGGTATCGAATCTGCAACAGAGGTAGTAGTAGAACAGCTTAAGAAGCAGGCAGTGCGTGTAAAAGAGCACAGCATGATCGCTCAGGTCGCCTCGATCTCAGCAAACGACAAAGCCGTCGGCGAACTTATCGCAGAGGCGATGGACAAAGTTGGAGAAGATGGAGTCATCACAGTCGAAGACAGCAAGAGCCTTGGAACATCACTTGAGACAGTGGAAGGGCTCCAGTTCGATAAGGGCTACGTCAGCCCCTACATGATCACTAACCCCGATCGCATGGAAGCAGTTCTTGAGGACGCCAACATACTTCTCGTAGACGGTAAGATCAGCAATGTCAAAGATATGCTCCCCGTCCTTGAAAAGATCGTACAGCTCAGCAAACCTCTCCTCATTATTGCAGAGGATATAGAGGGTGAAGCTCTCGCGACACTCGTAGTCAACAAGCTTCGCGGCATCCTCCAGGTAGTTGCTGTAAAGTCTCCCGGATTTGGCGACCGCAGGAAGGCCATGCTTCAGGATATAGCTGTAGTAACAGGCGCAACAGTCATCAGCGAAGAAGTTGGGATGAAGCTTGAAAACGCAGACACCACAGTCCTCGGCGGAGCCAAAAAGGTAAAGGTCACCAAAGAAGACACAATAATAGTCGAAGGAAGAGGCGATTCTAAGAGCATCAAAGATCGCGCATCCCAGATAAAGAAAGAACTTGCTGATTCAACATCAGAGTACGACAAAGAGAAGCTCCAGGAGCGTCTTGCCAAGATAGTCGGCGGAGTTGCGGTCATTCAGGTCGGAGCAGCAACAGAGACTGAACAGAAAGAACTCAAGCACCGTATCGAAGACGCGCTCAACTCGACCCGCGCGGCAGTAGAGGAAGGCATTGTAGCAGGAGGCGGAGTTGCCCTTGTAGAATGCTCAAAGGAACTTGATAAGCATATCGCAAAACTTGAAGGAGACGTCAAGACCGGAGCAATGATAGTCCGCAAGTCTCTCACCGAGCCCCTCCACCTGATCTCTTCAAACGCAGGTCTTCAGGGCGACGTCATCATCGAAAAGGTGAAGACGCTGAAAGCCGGACAGGGACTCGATGCAACGACAGGCGAGTATGTAGACATGATCAAGGCCGGTATCATCGACCCTGTTAAGGTAACACGTTCAGCAGTCCAGAACGCAGCCTCTATCGCAGCGATGGTACTTACCACTGATGCCCTCGTAGCTGACAAGCCGGACAAGAAAGATAGCCTCGGCGACATGGCAGGTATGGGTGGCATGGGTGGCATGGGCGGTATGGGCGGTATGGATTACTAATAACCACAAAAGAACAGATCAGATTTGCAGACAGGCGGAGTTCCCTCCGCCTGTTTTTTGATCTCGGTCTTCAATAAAAATTATAGAGTGGAAATCACGGCTTCTTTATGTCATACTTACAAACGCACAAAGTGTATGTTAGTGAAAGGGCAGGTTTTTTAGATGAAAAACAGAGAAAACAAGATCCTTATATTAGACTGCGGCTCTCAGTATACACAGCTTATTGCAAGGAGAGTAAGGGAGCTTGGAGTTTTCAGCGAAATACTTTTCTGGGATTCTCCTGCAGATAAGATCGAAGC
>JAAZCN010000195.1 GCA_012513245.1 Synergistaceae bacterium
ATAGCCTTATAGTTATAGACGTTATAGGGTTTGTTCCCAAGTTCCGGCAAAATATAATTTATTAGCCACTTGTAAAGAGTATCTCTTTGTTTTACGTTTATAACTGTTTCAGTTTTTACTCTAACCCACTCTTCCGTTAGCGTTTTAAACCTTTTTCCCTTTGTTGACATATTGTTCTCCTCCTTCTTATTTTAGGCGTAGGCCTGCTCAAGCATGTCTACAGCCGATTTTTTCTGCTCGTCTGTCGCGTGAAGGTAAAGTGACGTTGTCTTTATGTTCGCATGCCCCATAAGCGCCTGAAGGGTAGGCAGAGGCACGTTGTTGTTTGCCAGCGTGGAGGCAAATGTGTGTCTGAGATCGTGCCATCTGAAATTGCTTATCTCTGCGTCCTCCAACAGGCTTGTCCAACAGGTAGGTGCGCTGTTTGATATGGGCTGGTATGGGTCCTGGCAGGGGTACAGAACGTACTTTTCCAGATCCCTCGGGGCATCGTATATCTCGTTCTGCCTTTTCCACTTGGAAAGGACTTCGAGGAGGAAACTGTTGATGGGGGAGAGTATGGCGTTTCCCGACTTGGACATTTCTCCCTGGAAAACAATGGCCCTTTTTTCAAGGTCAACATCCCGCCACTTAAGCCCTATCAGGGAGCCTTTTCTTGCGCCTGTATGAAGAGCGAGACAGACCATGGGATACACGAAATCATAGTATCCCTCTCCTACGGGAGGACAATCCCTGTCTAAGACGGGAAGTCCATTCTGCAGCCTGTACTTTCTCGTATAGCTTTTTTCATAGTTCTCTCTTTTGTCTCTTTTATCGGCCTCTCTTTTATCCAGAGCCGACAGTAGTCTCTTTATTTCATCGTTGCTTAAACATCGTCTTCCGATACCGCTCCTTGCACTTTCCCTCAGGTTTTCGTACCCGTGAAGCTTATACTCGGGTATCAGGCCGACCCGGTAGGCCCAGTGGATCATTCCCCGGAAAGCGTTCACGTTCCTGTTCACGGTCTGGACAGTGATATTCCTTGTCTGAATTGCATCTTCGCCCCAGCACCTCAGGAGGTAGCAGGTCACCTCGGATACGCGCAAAGGGAAGAAGTCCTGGAAGTTCCCGGCTATCATTTTCAATGTCAGCCGGTGATTTAAAGCACTGCGAAGCTCCGGCAGGGGAGTGTCAGACTTGCTGAGCTGCTCCTGACTTTTCGGCACTTTCATCTTGAATCGTTCGAATATCTCCGAAACAAGGAAGTCGATGCCCTTGAATACCTGCGTCTTCATCCACTTTGGCCTGTTGCCGGTAGGTCTTTCATCCTCCATATTGTCCTTAACGACCTCACAGGTTGCGGTATCCCCGATATTCGCGCTTATGTCGATCCCCGCTGCCAGATCTTCAGTCAGTTCCGCAGCCTTCGCCCTGGCTTCCTTCAACGTGACCGCATCACAGGTGGCTATCTGCAGCTGCCTCCTTATTTTCCTTTCGTCGAAGTAGACGTAGCAGTAGTTCAGGC
>JAAZCN010000196.1 GCA_012513245.1 Synergistaceae bacterium
ATAAGAACAGGTGCCAGGAATCCTGTCAGGAATATACATATCAGCAGGATGATGCTTTTCCGTTTCAGGATGT
This sequence comes from Synergistaceae bacterium, assembly GCA_012513245.1. Next base: position 74 of record JAAZCN010000196.1, read on the forward strand.
CTCTCATTGGTCTCTGCCTCCTACGCGAACTCTTGGATCGACCAGCCCATAGACGACATCTGCAAGCAGATTTGATATAACTGTTATAAGGGCGAGCATGTAGAATGAGGCGCCGGCAGAAGGATAATCATGGCCTGAGACTGCCTCAAGAAGAAATGTCCCTACACCGTGGAGTGAAAAGACTGATTCAGTGATAACAGCTCCTGAGACCAGCCCGGGAACGGACATTAATAGGATAGTAAGTATAGGCGGCAGAATAGTACGGAAAGCATGACCATAGACCACCCGGTTTTCTGAAAGCCCCCTTGCCCTTGCCATCAAGACAAAGTCTTCCCCGAGAGCTTTAACCATCAGGTTGCGGACATAGAGAGCCCATCCTCCAAATCCCATCAAAGTGAGGGATTGGATAGGCAATGCCATGTGCCACAGATAGTCAAATGTGATCGAAAGGGTGCCGATCGGCTGAGGTATCGAGACGCTCCCTCTGAGAGGAAATATCGAGAATGTCCTTGCAAGCAGCATGATAAGGACGAGCTGCACAAAGAATCCCGGAAAGGATGCTGTTACGGCACCTGCCCTTAAAACTATTCGCTCCGCGAGTTTACCCCTGTTTAATGCGGCTTTGATCCCAAGCCATATCCCTATGACCGAGGAGAAAAACATTGATGTAGACATAAGGAACAATGTCCCGGGCAGACGGGACATCAGTTCGTCCCATACCGGTTTCCTGCTAAGGAAGGAGAGTCCGAAGCTAAATGTAAGCATCTGTTTGATGTAAATAAAAAACTGTTCCAAAAGCGGCTTATCCAGACCGTAAAGTTCTCTCAACCTATCCTTTGCCTCCGGAGAAAAATTGGGATCGATGATAGTGCTTACAGCATCACCGGGCATTATCCTGAAAAGGATGAAGTTCAGGACCAATACAGCGGCCAACACCCCTATTGTGGATAATAACCTTCCCCATAACCATCTTTTATTCATTCGGTCCTCGCTTTTTTCTTTTCAAGCATCCGATAGTGATCGTTTCTTTTCATCATAACGAATTCACCCGGTCTGTATTCATCAAGCATAAACGGACCGGAACCCACGAGACCATATGGACCGAACTTACCTTTTGGGTCAAGCGGATCCCAGTTCTGCCAGTCGTTTATCTTTTTCAGCACTTTTGCCGGCATGCATGGTAGCCCTCCTATGTTGTCGAGGAACCAGTAGCTGGTTCCTTCCATGTCCACAATAAGCTGCATGCTCTCTGTCACCGTCACTGATCTGATATTTTTTACAGAGTCAAAGAATCTGGGGACACTGTTTTTTTTGAGAAAATCGAAGGTCGCTTTTACATCCGCTGCTGTGAGAGTGCTTCCATCGCTCCATTTGAGACCTTTTCTGAGTTTGAAAGTCAGCCTCGTATGCTCCTTCCCATCATTTGTCACAGTTTCGACAGACCATGATACCGCAAGCGAAGGCATGTCATCAAGTGTAAATGGATCTGTTCCTATAAGGCTTTCGTATATCAGTCCAAGGACCTGCCACGAATATGCGCTGCTCGCCACGAATGGGTTCAGGTTCCGGGGCTCTTCGGCAAGAACCATGTTAAGTGATCTCTCTTTACCGTCTGTTGGTTCCGCCATTAAGAGGGTCCACATGTTGTCCGCTGCCATTTTTTCGTTTGAAAAGACATTTTTCCATTTTTTTGAGACCGCTGAAATTGAAAACCTGCTATAAATAGGGATGGAAGGCATCAACTCAGAGAGCAGTTTTTGCGACTTTTTCGAGGCAGCTTCCGCTTCGGTTCTGTCCTTTGCATATTTAAGCTTTAAAAGGATCTCATCAAGGGCCGGATCATGGATCGACGTCATATTATAACCGCCGGCCATGTCCATTGAGCTGTGATAGAAGGAATAGAGCGAATCAGGGTTCTTCCCCATGCCCCATGCAATGACGCCCAGAGAGTATTCTTTCCTGTCAAGTTTACCTATCATTGCGGAAAAATCCATAGGTTCGACTTCAACAGGAAAGCCCACAGATCTGAGGGAATCGGCGATCTGTTCTGCAAGCTCCGCTGTTGTCGGCGCTACCCGCGCGAGGGGCGTCAGCAGTTTCATTTTGCCCACAGGAGTACCGTCAGGATATATCAGACCACCTGTAATGCTCCATTTATATCCTTTGGCGCTGAGTCGCTTTTTCGCAGATGCTTTGTCATATATGTTCTTAGTGCTTTCAGGCAGGGACCATGGTGAAACCGGAGGCAGCCAGCTGTTTATCGGCTCGCAGTACCCCGAGTATATGGTACGCACCATATTATTCCTGTCTATTACTTCTGCAGCGGCATGCCTTACTTCAGGATCATCCCACGGTCTGCTCTTATTGTTGAGAAGCAGAAAAAAAGCATGGAACCCCCTGGCAAGCGACATGGAAAACCCCGTATCCCTGCTCAGTCTGTCAATATCTGAAGGTCTGGTAATATCACTTACAATATCAAGTTCTCCCTTTTCAGCAGCCAGTACCTGGGAGTCGGCATTTGTAATTATCACCATGCACAGTTTCTCTATCCTGGGACCGTATACATTCTCCGTGTCAAACTTTTCGCCGGCATAAACGGAAGTGATCAATAGTGCTGTAATTAATAAAAAAACAGGAATAAAGCAAAACAGTCTGAGAACGTTATTTTTAATTAGACGCATCAAATCTCTCCGTTGTAAGTGCTTTTTATTACGATCTCTTTTGACGGCACCGGTTTGCCTGTAATGATGTTCAGAATAAGCCTTCCGGCAAGCACGCCTGTTTCGAAAGTTGGGTCGTCGCATTCTCCCTCCCAGATCATTGAATATGATCCGGGATTTCGAAAACCTATCGTGACTATTGGCGCAGTAAACTCTCCGGGAAAAAAATCTCTATCGATCCATATGATCCCTTCAGCGCTCCTGTCCATAAGTTTGCCGTATTCCCTCGCTGCCCGCAGAGGGTTACCCTCCGTGCGCTTCAATATTATCTCATATTCAGATTTTGAAATTGTCCTGTCGAGTCCCGATAAAAATTGCGGAAACCAGTCGAAAGTAAAATCCCGGACGACCACGCCGATCAATCCGCTCCTGTTAGTGGAAAGGTTGCGGGCGTTTTTGTCCAGACGATAGTTGAGAGCCCTGACTGCGTCCATTACCCTGACTCTGGTCTTTTCCGATATCCTATGGTCTCCCTTAAGAACGCGGCTTACTGTTGCTTTGTCTACTCCCGCTTCAAGAGCGACATCCTGCATCGTGATCTTCATCTGAGCACCTCATAGTGCAACCGTTTGTATTGCTTCACATATTATAACCAGTCAAACAAAGCGGGGCAACAAGCATGGCCTGTTCTGATATGAGGATATGCTGAGGCCCACCAGCAAAAAAGGTGGGCCGACCAACTATATCCAATTTATTTTAAAGTTGTCAGGACTAACAGCTCCCGATCATCCCGCGCATTTTTTCAAAAGCCGCTCCCATTCCTTTTCAACATCGGCCTGCCCCTGTGCGACAAGGTCCATCCGCTCCCTGCCCTTTTTAAAGAGGTGAGAATAACGTCCCTGTACTCTAAGAAAATCCTCCAGCGGGACATAGGTTTTGGGTTCATATGAGAGAACATGCTTTCCCTCTATAACTTCGTAGACCGGCCAGAAACGGCTGTCAGCCGCAAGTTTGCAAACCTTCATCTGGTCACCGGAATCAATTTTCCAAAATAGCGGACATGGGACAAGGATATTTACAAATGCCGGTCCCGGTGTCTCAACGGCCCTTTTGACCTTGGTGATAAGATCCATCGGGTTATGAAGCGTTGTCTGCGCAACATAAGGTATATCATGCGCCGCCACTATCTCAGTCAGGTTTTTGGCCCTCTGGAGTTTCCCCGGTATCACGCTTCCGGCAGGCGATGTTGTGGCGCTGGCGTTTAAAGGCGTGGCACTGCTTCTCTGTGCTCCGGTATTCATGTAGCCCTGATTGTTATAACAGATATATGTAAAGTCATGTCCTCTTTCAAGTGCCCCCGACAGAGACTGAAGACCGATATCATAGGTGCCTCCGTCGCCGCCGAATGCAACGAACTTGATATTCTTCCGTGCTATACCCCTTCTGCTGAGGACTTTGTGCGCAGCCTCTACTCCGGAAATACCAGCACCCGCATTTTCAAATGCAACATGCATGAAAGGAACTCTCCATGCACTGTAAGGATAAACTGTCGTTGAAACTTCGAGACAACCGGTGGCTCCTACAACTACGACCGGATCTTCGACAGCCATCAGAGCCTGTCTTACCGCTGTAGGTGCTCCGCACCCCGGACACATTCTGTGTCCTTCTGTAAGAGGATTCTGTTTTTTTGTCAGTTCTTTAAGGTTAATTCCCGCCATTTTCTTCATCCTTTTCAAGCAGACCTATATACCTTGCGGTATCACTGTAATCATTTTCCATAAGCCCTGAAAAAACTTTTTCCGCATCCCTTGGGTAGAGGTCCCTGCCTCCAAGTCCAAACAGGTACTCCTGCAGCGGCACTCTTTCGCTCAGTCCGTACAGTGCGGATTTTACCTCGGCGGCCAGCGGAGCAGTTCCTCCGATACTCGCACTCCTGTCCAGGACAGCAACGCCTTTTTTGCCCTTCGCAAGGTTTTTAAGATCTTCTGCGGGGAAAGGACGGAAAAATCTTACCCTGAGGCATCCTGCTTTGACTCCCTTTTCACGCATTTCATCCACCACATCTTTTACAACGCCTGTTGCCGAAGACATTATCACGATCAAATAATCCGCATCTTCAGCACGGTAAGCATCCAGTGCCGGATATTCTCTGCCTGTGTATTCGGCCAGTTCTTTCGTAAGTTCTTTGTAGACCCTTTGGACGTTGTTCATGCCCTCTATCTGGTTTCTTTTTATCTCAAAATAATATTCCGACATTGTGAATGAGCCATAAGAGACCGGGTTGTCTACATCAAGAAGCGGGTATTTCGCATTCCTCTCTCCGACAAACTTTTTGACTGCCTCGTCTGAGATAAACTCTACCGGTTCATAACAGTGACTCGTTATAAAGCCATCCTGACATACAAATACAGGCGTCAGTACCTCCTCATGTTCCGCCAGCCTGACTGCAAGCAGAACAGAATCATAAACTTCCTGGGCATCTTCGCAGTATATCTGTATCCATCCGGAATCCCGCTCCGGCATACTGTCAGAATGGTCACAGTGGATGTTTACAGGCGCGCCAAGACTCCTGTTTACAAGACCGAATATTATCGGCGCACGGAAGGAGGCCGCAATGGGGAATATCTCGTGCATGAGGGCCACGCCGTTCGCGCTTGATGCTGTCATGACTCTTGCTCCTGAAACAGAGGCTCCTACGCACGCTGTGATCGCTGAATGCTCGCTTTCCACTGCGACATATTCCGAATCGACCAGCCCGTTTGCAACAAATTCCGCGAACTTGACAGGGATCTCCGTTGAAGGTGTGATGGGATATGCGGCCACCACATCCGGGTTCACCTGTCTCATCGCTTCGGCGAAGGCAAGGTTGCCGGAAGTCATCTCTTTTCTCTTACTTAACATGGTCTGCCACTCTCCCCGGATCTTCTCCGTGCTCTCTTTTTTCGTTGCCAAAATCTGCTTCATGGTGCATCGAGATAGCGCTTACAGGACATACCTGCGCGCATACGCCACATCCCTTGCAGAAGAACATGTTTATGCCGCTTACCCGTCCCTCTTCATCCGTCTGTATAGAAGCGTCCGGGCACTGCAGCCAGCATTTCAAACAGGAGATGCATTTGTCTGGGTCAAGTACGGGGCGCATACTTCTCCATAGACCTGTTTCAACATCAAGCGCAGTCGCCCCCCATGCGATCGTTCCCAGGGGAACATCCTGCCAGCATTTTGGCTTACTCATGCCAATACTGCCTCTTCTCGTCCGCGAAGTATAGCTCTGCGGTTTGCTTCCAGAATCGGGGCAGGGAGCTGTTTCATCTTTTTTATAAAATGATCAGCAAACGTTTCAGCAGAGACGTCGGTGAATATGTGGGAGAGCGCTCCGAGCAAAGGTGCATTTGGTCTGTTCTGCCCCAGTTCCTCAAGTGTGATCTTTGTAGCGTCTACGACCAGCACCCTTGCATCCGCTGAAAGATTCATCCTGCTGCGGAGTACCTGCGCATCCTCCGGCGTATTTACCAGATAGACCGCATCTGATGTACACCCTTCACTGGGGTTTGAGCTTACTACCATCGTCGGATCCACTATGACCACGATGTTAGGGTTTTCTACGCTGCAGCGGCGACGGATGGGGTTATCCGAAATTCTGTTGTACGCTCTCATAGGAGCACCCTGACGCTCTGCGCCGTACTCAGGGAATGCCTGTACATGCTTTCCCTCTTCAAAAAGCACCTCTGCAAGGATAGCGGAAGCGCTCTTTGCTCCCTGCCCTCCGCGTCCGTGCCATCTCACTTCAAGTGTTTTCTTATTTCTGTTTTCCATAATTATTCCTCCATCCGTTATATATATAACTCAACTTTCCAACCTGTTATTACTAGCGGTTTTAAGGTCACTGGTTTCCCGCTCAAAAGCATACGGGAAAGACGGTAGGAAAGTTGTGTATGTAAACTTTTCGTTAGTGACCATGTGTAAAAAAGCCAAAAAAATGGAGCCCCTCAAAATGAAGGGCTCCATCCGTTCGCTTGGTAATACAGCGCTAAGCGCCGATCCTGCGAGGAGGAGCCGCGTTAATAATTATAATGTTGATGTTATGATCTATCATACTTTTAAACAACATTAAACTTCCTCCCTTTCCAGCAGATTGGTGAGCATAGTAGCATCATTATAAAATCATGTCAAACGTTTTCTTTTCGATCTACGCCTAAATTTCCCAACGTTTGTTAATTGTGTTAATTGTGAATTGAGTTGTTTGTTATAACTGACTATTATACTCTTGACAATTTTCGATCATTGTTCATAATAATATGTCTGTAGAAAGATTCTACATATGGGGCAACAAAATGGGAGGCCCTCAGGGGAGTCTCATTTTTTTTGCCATTATCACAAGGCTTAAAAGCCATTTGCCGTTGCACGAAAACCTTTCCGCTATCGCGGCCTGTTCCGCTGGGGAGTTTTATGATCACCTTACCTGAGTTGTGCCACACGTAGGGATTTCATGCAATGGTGCAGCAAAGCATCTTAACAAAGATGCAATACGGGAGGTAATTGTATAATGACACAGGAAACAGCAAAGTTCGCAGATTTTAATCTGCGACCGGAACTTTTGCGCGCTCTGGAGCGTAAAGGTTTCGAAACACCGATGCCGGTTCAGGTATGCGTTCTCGAAGACGAGACGCTTATCGACAGCGACATCATGGTCCAGGCAAAGACAGGATCAGGCAAAACACTAGCTTTCGCCCTTCCCCTTATCAACTCTATGGACTTTAAAACCAGGGAACCACAGATAATAGTTCTCTCTCCGACCCGCGAGCTTGCGCAGCAGACTGCACGAGAGTTCGCATGGTTGGGTTCTGAGTGCGGAGTAAGAGTAGCGACCCTTGTAGGCGGGCTTGATATGGAACGCCAGATCAGATCGCTCAGGGACGGTGCAAATGTCGTAGTAGGAACACCCGGTAGGGTACTTGACCATGTCCGCAGGGGTACTTTCAAAACTTCTTCTATCAACAGCATAGTGCTGGATGAGGGAGACCATATGCTCGACATGGGCTTTCACGATGAAATGGAAGCTATCCTTAAGTCTATGGATAACGTAGAAAGGACCTGGCTTTTCTCTGCAACGATACCGCCTGAAGTCATGAGTCTTGCAAGACAGTATCTCAACGCGCCAAAGAAGATCTCTCTTGTTTCGGACATAACGTCACACGAGGACATAACTCAGAAAGCTTATATCATCCCTTCCCGCAAAAGATTCGAGGGACTGACAAACGTTCTCATATGGGAAGCGCCGAGCAGAGCACTTATATTCTGCGGTACCAGAGCCGAGACCCAGGACATAGCAGATAAGCTCTGTGATATTGGTTTCAAGGCGACCGCGATACATGGCGACATGAGCCAGAGGGAAAGAAATAACGCTCTGGGAGCGCTTCGTGGAGGACGTGTAGGTATACTTGTTGCGACTGACGTCGCAGCCAGAGGCCTCGACATCGATGCGATCAGCCACGTTATCCAGTTTGGACTGCCTCAAAACCTTGAATCCTTTGTCCACAGGAGCGGAAGGACCGGACGCGCCGGCCACGAGGGAAGCAATATGCTCCTCCTTACAGCACGTGAAGCAAAACAGTTCAAATACATGGCTTCAAACGGCAGATCAAAAATGAAAATGGAGTGGATACCGGCACCGGACGCCCTTGAAATTGAAGGACAGGCCAGGATCCGTTTTGAAAAAACCCTTATCGGACATGCCCTGGAATCTGATGAATTTCAGTCGTGGGCCGAGGAACTTCTTACACGTGATGAGACATTGATGCTCGTATCAGGATTGCTTGCAAAAGCATATGGAGACCAGCCATCAGGATATTCAATAAAGTCTGACGTAGAAGCTGAAACAAACAGGGAAAAATCAAGAAACGACCAGGGCCGCCAGGGAGCATCCTCCTCGAGAAACAGATCTTCAGAAGGCAGAAAAGAGAGTTCGGCGAGACCCAATATGGGCGGAGGCCTAATCGTACAATTCTCGGAAGGTCGTTCAGATGGCTGGGAAGTGGGAGCACTTCTTGGACTTATGTGCAGGTGCATCGGTGTCGGAAGAGAAGATGTAGGAAATATAAAACTTCGCGACAACAGCGCCTCGATCGAACTTTCTGCAAAAGGTGCCACCCTTTTTGAATCTAGAAAAGACCGCCTCGAAAAAGAGGGACTCAACATAACCTCTGCCAGAAAGATAGAATCACGTCCTCATGACTATCACGAACAGAGAGACGGAGGCAAGCCAAGATCCGATAGCAGAACTTCTTATCGTGACCGCAGACCATCAGCATCCAGAGAAAGAGATGGAGACCGTCCAAAGAGACGTCGTATAACAAAATAGATTTTCAATAGCAATTGATCTTAGGTTGCCCGTCAGTAACTCTTTCCTGAGTTTTGGCGGGCCTTTTTAATTTTATTGTGATATACTTTCTCATCATCACTTACAACTCAAAAAACTTTTTTAAACGATAGAGGAGGCATAGCAATGATACACAATTTAGCATTGACAGGCTGCGGAAACGTAGGAACTGCTCTTCTTGAGATCCTCAACGAAAAAAGAGCCGAACTGTCCGAGAAACACGGTTTCAATTTCAGAGTGACGCTGATAACAGACCTCATGAAAGGGACTGCACTCGACCCGGAGGGTCTTGATCTGGAAAATATCGTAAAAAACCTTAAAGAGGGCAAAAACCTGGACTCTTTCCCAAAAGGTCAGGGCGCTTTCGGAGAACTTCTTGAGAAGTCCCGTGCAACTATGATGGCTGAAGCGACCCCGACCAACCTTAAAACAGGCGAACCCGGGCTTACTCACATAAGAGCTGCCCTGTCCAGGGGGATTCACGTTACTACGACAAACAAAGGACCTGTTTCTGTAGCATTTGATGAACTTGCCACACTGGCAAAAAGCTGCGGTGCAAAATTCAGGTACGAAGGGGTAGTAATGAGCGGTACACCATTACTTGAGATGATCAGAAAAGGGATGGCAGGATGCAGTGTTCTGAAACTGGAAGGCATACTTAACGGAACAACTAATTTTATATTGACAAAAATGAATGATAACGGATCTTCATATGCAGAAGCCCTTGAAGAAGCGACATCCCTGGGTTATGCGGAGGCTGACCCTTCGGGTGATGTTGAAGGCTGGGACGCTGCAGGGAAAGTTTCGATCCTCGCAAAGTTCATTTTCGGGAAAAATATCCCCGTTTCAGAGATCGATCGACAGGGCATAACCTGCATAACTCCGGAAAAAATAAAAGAAGCCAATGAACATGGTTACACCGTTAAGTTAATTGCAGGATTAAACATGGTAAACGGAATACTTTATGCATATGTAACTCCCAAAGAGATTCCTTTCACTCACCCTCTTGGTTCAATTAAAGGTGCGACAAACGCTGTTACGATAACCACAGATAACCTCGGAGATGTCACACTGATAGGTCCGGGTGCAGGAAGACGTGAGACCGGACAGGCCCTCTTAGTTGACCTGATAGCCATGTGTAAAAAATAGACTAAAATATAAAACTAACTGTCATTTTTTTCAGAATAGAACCAAATAAACAGAGGGTCCTGATCAGGACCCTCTGTTTATTTGAATCGATAGATAATGGCTATTTCCTAAGTTCGCCCGACTTTATCTTTGAGTCAAAGTCTGCAGTGAGGCGTCTCAGTTCCTTCGTCAGCAGAAGGAGTCCAATAAGGTTAGGTATGGCCATAAGGCCGTTCAGCGTGTCAGAGAGATCCCAAAGGTTTGTAAGTATCTCTGCTCCGCCCCATCCGCCAAGAACTACGAGTGTTATCCAGACTATTTTAAATGGCTTGATCATTGCCTGACAGCCGCAGAGGTAGACAAGAGCAGTCTCTCCGTACCAGTACCAGCCAAGGATCGTTGAGAAGGCAAAGAGGGAAAGTCCGAGAGATAGTATCATTGTCCCCGCTCCTCCGAGCGTCATCGAGAAAGCCGAGAGCGAGAGCTGTGCTCCGGTGAGCTCAGGCTGGCTGGTCAGAACACCTGTCGTGAGTATCGCTGTCGCGGTGAGAGTACATATAACAAGCGTATCCATAAAAACTTCAAAAATTCCGTAGAGTCCCTGGCGTACAGGATGGTCGACCCTGGCTGTGCAGTGGACCATAGGAGCGGAGCCAAGACCTGCCTCGTTGGAGAAAACACCGCGCGCTATACCGCGGGTTATAGCTGACTTGACTGCCCAACCTGCAAGAGCGCCCGGCAGTGCCCTCGGATCTCCGAAAGCTCCCTGGAAGGCCATAGATATCGCCGCCGGTACTGCGTCAAGGTGATTAAAGATAACCACAAAAGCACCGATGATGTAAAAGATCGCCATGAAGGGAACGAGATAAACTGTTACTGTTGCGATGCTTGTAAGTCCTCCCCATATAACAAGACCTGTCAGGACTGCAAGTGCTACTGCTGTGTAGATATGAGGAACTCCGAATGCAAGGAAAATACCCTCTGCGGTCGAATTGGCCTGTACCATGTTTCCTATGCCGAAAGAAGCAAGGAATGCAAATAGGGCGAAGAGGACCGCCAGCCATTTCATTCCAAGACCTTTTTCAAGGATATACATCGTGCCGCCTCTGTACTGTCCCGCTTCATCTTTTTCACGATAACGGACGGCAAGTGTAACTTCACAAAATTTCGTTGTCATGCCAAAAATCGCAGAGATCAGCATCCAGACAAGAGCACCGGGGCCTCCAAGGTGAAGGGCGGTCGCGACACCGGCTATGTTACCTGTACCAACTGTTGCTGCAAGGGCCGTCGCCATAGCCGCGAAGGAGGAGATGCTTCCCTCTTCTGCGCTTTTCTCCTTTAGCCTTCCAAGAACCTCCCTAAGCATTGCCCCAAAATAACGTATCTGCGGAAAACCGAGGATAAATGTGAACCACACACCCGTACCAACTAACAGGGTAAGCATCCATGGGCCCCAGACGATCCCATTGATAATACCATTGAGTTTCCATATCGCTTCCACGAGAAACTCCTCCTCATAATTAAAATAATAAAGCAATAGAACAGGGGAAATACCCCATACTCCTTCGACAGATTATCACGCTGCATTAATTTTGTCTACATTCTGCTAAAATTCAAGTTAATTGTTAAGCATGATTTATAAGACGATAACCGAAGCATATTGTTTTATATTGATCATTGATTTAGAATCTAAAGGTTGATTATATAAATGCTGATCAAAATAACAACTAAAATCTTTATTTACAAATATTCCACCCGAGGGGAAAACTTTTGAAAAAGCTGTTAAAAAACAAAGTCTATACTTTTACTGTAGTTCTTTTATTTATCGGTACAATATTCTCTGTTCCGGCATTTTTCTTATATCAAAATATAGAGGCAATGGTACTCAAAGAGACGAACAAACAGGCGGTCAATGTTGCGATCGCTGTATCTAAATTTATTGAACATGATATAGACGAATATGAAAAACTTTCCTTCGCTGCAAAAGACTCACCGGGTGCTTACAACATGGATTACTACAAAAAAATGTCCGGAATCCTCAGGGAGATCAAAGTTGAGACAGGGGCAAAATTCATCTACACAGAAAAATGGATTTCTACGGACAAAGTGGCATACGTGCTTGACGCAGAAGACCCATCAAGCAAAGACTACTCACCGTTTGGATTTGAGGAGAGTATTTCGGATCTGGAAAAGACAGGTTTTGAAAAAGAAGATGGCGCTGTCTCAGGCACATTTGAGTATGAAAGATGGAATAAACTAATATCTGCTTTTGAACCGATAAAAAACAGAGAGACAGGTAAAACAGTTGGGTTGGTGGGTGTGGATTTTTCACCAATATATGTAGATAGAGTCATGACAAGGATCAGATTCCTTATCATTACCGGACTCCTTGGAGCCATACTGCTTGCCTGTTTTGTCATCAATGTGTTGCTCGCAATAAGGAATAAGAGTGTAAACACAGATTATATGACCGGAATGTATAACAAGCGCTATTTTGACACCTGCATCAAAACAGCGGTCAGAGAGGCATCAAAGAGTGGAAGACCGTTTTCCCTGATAATAATAGATATCGATGATTTCAAGGATATCAACGACCGTTTCGGACATTTGACAGGAGATGAGGTCCTCAAAGCAATAGCCGCATCGATTAAAAAATGCACAAGGAATGATGACCTCTGTTTCCGTTACGGAGGAGATGAGTTTGTCGTTCTCCTCCCAACCACTATAAAAAAACATGCCGGCACTATAGGAAAAAGGATACAGTCCAGACTCTTTTCGAATGGACTTGAAAAAGAAGGACTTTCAGACATCAAGATCTCTCTGAGCATCGGCATCGCTCAGTGGGAACCGGGGATGAACGCCTATGACCTGACCGAATGGGCAGACAGGGCAATGTATACATCTAAGAACAAAGGGAAAAACCAGATGACTCTGTCTGATAGCGAGGGATAGTAACAATTTTGTGGCGTGGATCGTGCCTCGCGAAGTTGCGAAGCGGTCGTTACCGGTTATGGGCAAGCGGTTGGCAAGCAATGGGCAAGCAGTTGTTAGGGGCGGAGAAGTGCGGCGTGAAGATGCCGCGAGAAGTGGCGATTTCATCGCCGAGAAGAGGTTGTAAGGGCAGGCAAGCGATAGGCAAACGTTGGCAAGCAATGGGCAAGCGGTTGTGGAACACAGGGGGATGGTGAAGGGCCATTTCGAGTACGTTTCGAGATCGGATGTATTATCTTTGAATCCAGGCTATTACTGCGTTTTCAAGATCCAAATAAAAGCCGCTGGGCTCCCGATAGGGGCATTCGAGGGAGACGATGAAGGGCAGATCCTAACAACTGTTTGACAACGTTTGACGATTGTTTGACCGCATCTACAATAGATTCGCAATCGATTCGGCAACTGACTCCCAACCGACTTCCCCTCCCGGCGGATGTTCTTCCCGCCAACGAATTTAAAGATCGACCCTACTCCCTCAGGCCTTTCTCAAGTTCCGTGCAGAAGAGTTTTACTGTTTTGTAGGCCCTTGCAAGCTCTGTTTTGCTTAATGAAGAAAGAGCCTTGATCTCCCATTCGTGAAGATCTTTTACAAGCTTTTCTGCCAGCACCCATCCCTCTGGGGTAAACCTTATCACCTTGCGCCGCCTGTCTTTTTCATGAGGAAAACGTCCAATTATAGATTTTCTTTCAAGCGCGTCAAGGGTCGCCGTCATAGTTTGCCGGGGAATCCCAAGGTGATCTGCAGCTTCAGCAGGCTCAACCCCTTCCGGCCTCATATAGAGCTCTTCTATCAATGTCATCGCATTATTGGATATGCCATGCTTCTGTGTCCAGCAGGTATACACCCGGTCATAGCGACGCCAAAGGTCTGATAGCTCAAGCAGTGAATTTACTTCTTTGTTTTCCTTATTTTTCATATGCCGGTACCGCCTCCTAAATATTTTTATTGGCAAGGAGACCAAAGAAGGCTCCTTTTGATTCAATTACCCAGATAGTAATTAAGATAACAGAGAGAGCTATATTTGCAAATGTCATGGCCAGCCAGACACCGTCAAGCCCCCAGAATAGTGGAAGCAGCCACAGGAAGAAGGGCAGTATTATGAAGGGATCAACGTATGTAAGAAACGAAGATTGCCCGGAGTGCCTCGTCGACTGATAATACGAAGCCGCAACCTTGGTAATGCCCACAAACGGGAACATTGGCGAAGATAATATCAGCCCTCTGGTAATCATGGCTGCGGTAGTGCCGCTCATTGAGAAGAAAGCCGGTATAACTCCGGCAGATATCAGGAGAAGCCCTGAACAAATGAGTCCGATCCCAAATGCTGACGAGAAACCCATCTTTGCGGTAAACTTCCTTCGTGCAGAAAGAGATGCGCCATGGTAATAACTGATCAGTGGCTGTATGCCTTCCGCTACACCTTCCTGCATCATTACTCCAACAGGTATCACATAGCTTATCACCGAGTATGCCGCTATACCGGGTTCTCCGCCGTAGACAAGAGACTGCCAGTTATGCATGATCATTGTCATCGCTGCAGCCGTTTGAACACCAAAGGGCGATATACCCATGGTTATGATCCGGCCTGCAAAAGCCAGTGACTCCCACATTTTTTTAAATCTCAGGCATACATTGGAATGGCCTCCGAGAAAGTGATAAAAGAGAAGAATTGCTGTGAGCGTCTGAGAAACAACTGTTGCCCATGCTGCCCCTGCCACCCCAAATGGAAATACAATTACCCACAGCCAGTCTAGAATGATATTCAGTACAAAACCCAATACCATGATATACATGGCTTTTTTAGGATAACCATCGTTTCTGACCGCCCCAAGCATCCCCACCGTAAAGATCTGTGTAAAAGAGAAAAGGATCAGTATCTGACCATAGACTGAAGAAAGGTGCGAAAGCTCCTCTGAAACTTTAAAGAGGCCTATAAGTTTCGTCAATGAGATACTGAGTGTAAAGGAGACCAAAAAGGAAGCCAGGATCATCAGCATGACCATAGAAGTAAGAATACTCTCTGCTAAGCTGCTGCGTTTCCTTCCTCTGCTTATAGAAAGGAGAGCCCCTCCTCCTATCCCTATACCTGCTCCCGCAGCTGTTGCAAAAACAGTAAAGGGGTAAGATATACCGATCGCCGCCAGACC
>JAAZCN010000029.1 GCA_012513245.1 Synergistaceae bacterium
CTTCCGGGAGCGTTAACACAAGTCTGCCAGTCGCCTTGATGGATCTCACTGTCTCCAGATATCTGTTTTTGGCGGCCATGCTCTCCTTGGCATACGTTACGTCACTGGTCCCAGTTGATGCTGCGAGCGCTTCATTTCCGGCATAGTTTATTTCCCTCTGGAGATTATTGATCATGTCATTTATCTGTTTTTGTTGCTCAACCCTGACGCTTTCGCGGAGGAATACCGCACCTCGTGCGAAGGCATCATCGGCGTATCCTCCGGCCCTCTCAAGCAGGGAGGAGAGTCTTTCGCCTCTCTTTACAGCGTAGTTGCCGGGGTAGAGTACCCTTCCCGTAATGTTGGCGCTCCTGTATATGTTCCAGTCAGGAACAGTCCTTACGAAGAGGTAGTCGTCGCGGTGGAGTACCAACTTTGACGTTCCCTTTCCCGCCTCTTTTAGGTTGATCCTTAGCCTCGTCGTCTCAGGTCCTTCTGGGGTTACCTTTACCCTTGTGAGCTCGCCCTCTCCTGCGGCGGTGTAGAGGAGACCGCCCGCGCGCTTGAGCACATCGGTAAGAGTAGTGACTCCGGGTTCAATGGGGTAGACGCCCGGCTGTGTGACGGCGCCGGCTATCCTTACATTGAAGGAATTGCCGGGGACGGCAAAGATCTTAAGCAGGTCTCCGTCCTGAAGTTTCTGTGCTTTTGATGCCGGTGAGTTGAGGTCTGATTCAAAAGCCGTTCTAAATGTGTTATTTTCTACTCGTACGATCTGGATGCGTCCTTTGTAGGCTCCGGCTGTTAGCTCGCCTGCGAGTGAAATTACATCGCTGAGCTTGTTTTCCTTGCCTTTAAGTTCATATATAGCAGGTCTTTTTACGTTCCCGGCAACTGCGACCAGCGGACCTACTGTAGGAATGAATATTACGTCTCCCTCAGTAAGTCTGGTGTCTCCTTTCCTGTCTCCTTTGAGCAAGAGGTTATAGACATCAAGTGTGGCAATTTTCTTGTTACCGCGTTTGACCTCTATCGCCCTCATAGATCCTGAAAGTGACGGGCCTCCAGCCTGTGAAATTACGTCGATAAGAGTTGCCATTGAAGATACGGCATAAGCTCCGGGGCGCGCGGCATGTCCGGTAACGTATACCGTGATCGTGTGAAGCTTGCCCATAGTCACATTAAGTTCAAAGTCGTTTAGTATCCTTCTGTATGCATTATCAATAGTTTGCTGAAGTTCTGAAAAAGTCAGTCCTGCTGCTGCTACCGTTCCCGCCTGTGGCAGAGTCAGATTTCCGTCCCTGTTTACTACCAGGGTTGCACGGATCTCGCTGTATCCCCACAGGTTGATTTTGACTTCGTCACCTGGGGCCACGACATAACTTGGGCCTACCGGGGCATATGCAAGAGTATCCGTCCGTTTTGTCATGAAGAAATCTGAGCCAAAGCGGGCGAGCTTGTCAAGCAGATTGTTAAACATACTGCTTCCGCTGACTTCTCTCGGGTCAAGACGTTGCGAAGTTGTAACAGTAGGTTCTGTCTCGGATTTGGTCGCTGGGGTTTCTTCAGTTATTTTTTCCTGAACGACAACAGATGTAGTTGAAGCAGGGTCATGTATATCTGCATTTTCGCTAGGGTTTTCTGATTGATCCCCCAGACCGGTATCAGCATCTTCCTCGTTAAGCGAACCGGCACTGCTGCCACTGCTTGCCCCGGAACCCATGCTAAGGGCTTCCGCTGCCGCCTGCACAGCTGCCGCCGACCCGGTTGGCTGAGCGTATGCAGTGATCGGCGAAAATATTGAGAATAGGTAGAGAGAAAGGATGAGCAGGGAGATTTTGCGGCTGGTTTGCATTATTATGTAGGCC
>JAAZCN010000030.1 GCA_012513245.1 Synergistaceae bacterium
CACAGTTGTTCCAAGTGACTCCAGATATTTTTCCTCTTGATTAGAAAGATAGAGAGGTTCTGCACCTATTTTGCTGTACCTGTTTAGAAATTCTTCAGGGATAGGAGCCTGATTTGCCAGCAGATAGTCCGGTACTGTGCCAAGGACCCCTGTCACCCAATCCACGTGTGCAAGAATATTCATGCCTTCGGTCTCTTTGGGCTGTGTTACAAGGTTAGCAACATAAACTATGGGAACTGTAGTCTCTTTCAGAATATCTGAGACCTCTTTGAGGAGGATGTTTGGAAGGACACTTGTAAAGAGGCTTCCCGGCCCGAGAACTATAATATCCGCTGAATTCAGTGCTTTTTTTACACCTTCCAGAGGAGTCGCATTGCATGGTTCTATCCATAGTTTAGCAAGATCGCTGCCGTTATCGGAGACTTCCAGTTCGCCCTTTACGATCCGCCCATCCTTTGTTTCACCTTTAAGAACAACGTTTTCTGTTGTAACGGGCAGTACCTGACCCCTTATGGCAAGCATTTTATTAAGTTCTTCAACAGCTCTTTGAAAGTCACCCATCATTTCAGTCGTAGCCAGAAGGATCAGGTTTCCAAGATTATGTCCCTTGAGCTCTCCTCTGTCGAACCTGAAATTGAGCAATCTGTTCAAAGAACTGTCATTTTCCGCAAGAGCAACTATACAGTTTCTTATATCTCCCGGGGGAAGCATGCCCCATTCCTGCCTCAGTCGGCCGGAACTGCCTCCTTCATCTGTTACGGCGACTACTGCAGTAATATTCCGGGTAAATCCTTTGAGGCCGGCCAGAAGAGTTGAAAGCCCTGTGCCTCCTCCGATCGTGACTATTCTTGGACCAAGAGAGAGCCTGTATTCAACAGCGTTTGTCATTATCCCGTGTCTGCCGGCTGTTGTTTTGTTATGGTGCTTGCTTCTTCCTGAAAGTATATAAAAAGAGAGTGCGGAAGCAGCTATCACCATTATTATCAGCAAGGCTGAAAAGAAACTCACAGCAAATTCCCCTTGTCTATATCTCTGTGGTCAAGGATAACATTGTTACCTCTCTTTTTAAGGTTGGTCGCAAGCATCTCAGAAACTGCGACAGACCTGTGTCTGCCTCCTGTGCAGCCAATGGCGATATGGATCTGTTTCTTTCCTGTGCTGCTGTAAACTGACGA
This sequence comes from Synergistaceae bacterium, assembly GCA_012513245.1. The sequence continues at coordinate 1,176 of JAAZCN010000030.1, forward strand.
GACAAAATCAAGCAGTTGTTCAGCTTTTTCTATAAAAGTATCCAGATTCTCGAAACCGGAAAGGTATTTCTGTACTTCATGATCTTTTCCCGAGAGTGAGTGAAGATCTTCAATGTAATTGGGATTCGGCAGGAAACGCACATCAAGCACATAATCGGAGTCCTGGGGTATCCCGTATTTGAAGCCGAAAGAGCTTAATATTACAGAAGTTTTATCTGATGACATCCCCATGATATCAAGCAGTTTTGTCCTGAACTCGTTTGATTTCATTCCGGATGTGTCTATGACTATGTCAGCATTCTTTCCTATTGGACTGAGAAGCTCTCTCTCTAGCGTTAGCCCTCCAAGTATCGTTTTGTTTTTAGAGAGCGGGTGTCTTCTTCTCGTCGTTTCAAACCTTCTCACCAGTGTCTCGTCGGTCGCGTCAATAAAAAGGATCTCAAGTTTTTCAACTTTCTCTCGAAGTATTGAGACCACTTTTCCCAGATCGTTGAGCAGTTCTTCCCCTCTCACATCTACCACTGCGGCAACGCCGTTGTTTACAGCGGAATGGTGGTTGACAAGAACATCAAGAAGCTGAGGAAGGAGGGTCGGGGGAAGATTATCGATAACGTAAAATCCCTGATCCTCTAACACATTGAGAGCGGAAGATTTTCCCGCACCGGACATCCCTGTGATTATCACACATCTTTTGATCTTGCCTGAGGCGCAACGATTCGACATAGACCCTACCTCCTTTTGATTTCAAAATATGTTACCACGAAAAACTGCATGAAAATCTGGCGGGAAGAACATCCGCCGGGGGGAGTCGGTAGGGAGTCAGTTGCGAATCGATTGCAAATCAATTGTTAAACATCAAAAACGACCCTCTTTGCCATCCCCAACAGTACAATTGTTAAACTGCGACCAATACGGTTGCGTGAAGTAATGGTGCAGCAATTGTTTAAAAACCGGGTGCTTTTCCGGAGATCTCATTAATGTCTTTGTGAGTGGCCTCCGCATTCGCTGTCCCATCCTGCCAGGGTCTCTACTCCGTGTCTGAGCGCAGGCACTACAGCCTCGAAACATTGTTTTGCTCCCCTCCTGCTTCCCGGGAAAGCGATTATAAGTGTGTTTTTGCAGATCACTGCAACGCTCCTCGTAAGAAAGGCTCTTTCAGTATATTCAAGGGTCTTCATCCTCATCATCTCGCCGAAACCCGGAACGACCTTATCAGCTATTCCTATAATTGTTTCAGGTGTAATATCTCTTGACGAGAGTCCTGTTCCGCCTGTCGTCAGCACAAGGTCAAACCCCTCATCGCACCAAGACTTTAAAGCATCAACAATTGCATCCTTTTCATCGGGGACGATCTTTTTGTCTTTAACAACGGAACCCTGGGCAGTTATAAGTCTTTCCAGTTCAGGCCCTGCTGTGTCTATTCTCTCTCCTCTGCTTCCTTTATCGCTGACTGTGAGGATAGCCGTTTTTATCGGTTTCCATATACTGACCCGGGATGAAACGCTTAAGAAGACGGGGGTACATATTTCAAATTTACGGCTTGCCCCGTCCCATTTTAGGAGTGTCTCGCCTTTACCTATTGCAAGAAAATCTCCTTCACCGGGCACTTGCCCCTGAGGGATAACGATCGTCATTTTATCAGAGTAATTTTCTGAAGTGAGGTCTGCTCCCGCAGGCTCGAATGTTATGTCTATAGGGACCTCGTTCACGCAGCTTTGCCCTGACGAATTGGCGTGGACATAACAAAGCGTGTGGTCTCCAATTAATGATGGTGCGTAAAGTCTAAGTATCCTCATACCTTATACACTCCCTTAGCGTTCCATTCTCCGCTTTTGCCGCCTGTCTTCTTTATCAGCCTGATATCCCTGATGACCATGCCTTTGTCGATCCCCTTGCACATGTCATAGAAACAGAGTGCCGCAGCAGAAACTCCTGTCAGCGCCTCCATCTCGACACCTGTTACTTCGTTCGCGGTCGCTTCACATGTTATTCTGACAGACTGAGTCCCTTCAGCAAGATCACATTTGACCACTACATTATCAAGCCTTATCGTGTGACATAATGGGATAAGATCGGGAGTTTTTTTAGCTCCCATGATACCCGCAAGCTCGGCAATAAGAAAAGGATCTCCCTTTTTTAAGCTGCCAACGGAAACTTTCTCGTATATCGCATGGGGCAGATCTATCCATCCTTCCGCCCATGCGGTCCTGGAAGTAATGTCTTTTTTGCTCACATCTACCAGCACGGGCCG
>JAAZCN010000031.1 GCA_012513245.1 Synergistaceae bacterium
GTCTAGGCACCAGTGACTTAAAGGCATCAACAGAATTTATCAATCTGAACACGGCAGAAAAGGAAGATTTGGAGAAGCTTCCGGGAGTAGGCCCGAAAACCGCGCAACTTATAATTGATTACAGAGAAAAAAATGGAACATACAAAAGGGCAGAGGATCTGCTTCTCATCAAAGGTATAGGTCCCGCAAAATATGACGCAGTAAAGAATCTAGTGACCATTGGGCAATAGGAGAGACGGCCCCCTCTCATACGCACCGTCTTTCGCTGTCCTTCTTGGGCTATATTTTTCCCTCTACTCCGTATATTCTGGATTTTCACCTCTCACCTCGGCTGTTATATCAGTCTTGATTGCTTCTTCATGGGTTTTTACCGGGACTTTCGTTCCGACTGATGGTTGGCTTACTACGTTCATGTTGATTCTTTTAATGACTTTTGGAACATCCCTTTGGTTGGATAACAGAATAAGTTCTGAACCACAGGTCCCTTCTACTATAGAAACCGAGGGCAAGGTAGTCCGCAACAGTCAATGGGGGAGGCGCAGGGCCCTACTTATATCAACGGTCTACGGAAAAATCGTTGCATACGCTCATCCATCCAGTGCACCAGATGAAGGTTCCAAAGTCATACTGAGAGGGGCCACATTCGATTTTAAAAGAGCTGATCGAAAGGGTTCTTTTGACGAGTACCTCTATTGGAGGTCCAAAGGTGCGATAAAAAAGATTGTCCTTCTTGAACTCCATGTTACAGCTCCTCCCACAGGCATATATAGATGGCGTAATTTTTTAGAAAGAAAAATAAGTGAAGACCTGCCCGAACTGATGTCTGGCTATATGCTTGCGTTAACTCTTGGCATAAGGGATAAAGAACTGGCCGAGAAGCACAGAGATGCCGGCACGGTGCACCTTCTGGCGGTATCGGGATTCCATGTGGGGATACTTGCGGCTATGGCGGGGCTGTTCCTTAAAAGAGGAAAACTAAGGATAGTACTGATATCACTCCTGGTCTGGTCATATGTTTCCTTGGCAGGATTTCCTTCCGGAGGTGTCAGAGCAGCTATAATGCTGCAGGTGTATCTTCTGGGCCTCTTTTTAGGAAAGCCTTCCAGCCCTTTCAACAGCGTTAGTGTGGCAGGCATCATCATGCTTCTTTTTAATCCATGGACCTTTCATGATATCGGGTGGAGGCTTTCGATGCTGGCGGCGCTCTCGCTCAGCGCGTCAGCCGGCATATTCAAAGACAATAAGACCAAAGTCCTCGCAGGATCGGCTGCCGTTTGGTTTGTGACATCTCCCCTGATAGCTTTTGCATTTGGAAAAGTCCCGATTGTGGGACTAATAATCAATATTGTTGCGATACCCCTTTTTGCCCTTATATTTCCATTCGTTTTTTTATGTTCGCTGCCTGCATTTCTTGGGTTACCCTTTAGCGGGGAAATAACTTACGTGTGCGAGTATTTTCTTGAGAGTTGGGACATTTTCTCGGGTTATCTTGTTGAAATAATGCCCTGGAATGTTGGCTTCACAGTTCCTCTTTTTGTATTTTCAATGGTCCTTTTTTTTGCGGCCGCATCTTGTGCCTCAGGGATGTCTTTCAAAAGAATATCGGCTGCGGCTCTTATGTTTCCGCTTCTGGTCCTTTTATTCGCTTGATTGTTGTAAAATAAAGAGAGTTCAACTTTCCCACCGTCTTCCCCGGGCGCAACTTAACGGGGAACCAGTGACTTAAAGATTTAAAGACACTGGATCTCCGCTAGGATCATGCGGAGAAGACGAAAAAGAGGGACATAAAATCACTAATAACAACAGGTGGAAAAGTTGAGTAAAGAGAGTTATTCTGTGGAGAGAAGATTTCTTGAACAGAATACAGAATTATCTCTATATACATTTTCCATTGCGGAGGAATGATCAATGCTTCTCGTGCTCGATGTAGGAAACACAAATACTGTTATGGGGATCTATGAAGGCGAAAAACTTACAAATCACTGGCGGCTAACTTCAAAGAAACAAACAGCAGACGAGGTTGGCTTCATGATACTTGGGTTGCTAGGAGCCTCGGCGATACCGAAAGATAAAATAAACGCTTCGGTATATGCAAGCGTCGTACCCTCGCTTGATGAGATGTTCATGGAGGGGATAAAGAATTACATCGGCGTACCCTGTCTTAAAGTGAGCACTGACCTTGACACCGGAGTCAAAGTAAGGATGAAAAACCCTGCCGGCCTTGGAGCGGACAGGCTGCTGAACGCAGTCGCAGGCGTTGAAAAGTACGGAGCTCCCCTCATTATCGTAGACCTCGGCACAGCAATCACGCTTGATGTCATCTCTGCCGACGGGGCATATATCGGAGGTACTATAGCGCCGGGAATGGAGCTTGGCATGGAATCCCTTTTCTCCCGCACAGCCAAGCTTCCCCAGATATCACTTGAGGCTCCCGGACACTACATAGGGGGAGACACAACAGAGGCCATACAGTCAGGAATAGTTTACGGAACAGTCGGACTGGTCGAGGCTCTGCTCAGAGGAGTTTTCAAAGAGCTGGGAGGCACCTGCCGCGTGGTGGCTACAGGGGGGCACGCATCCATACTTGCCAGGCACTCCGATATAGTAAAAGACGTTGATCCGTGGCTGACGATAGAGGGACTCAGGATAATTTATGAAAGAAACAGATTTGAATAAGGGAGACACGTTTTCTCCTCTTGTTCCGGGGCACCCTTTAAAGATCGGCGGAGTAGAAACAGAGAACCCGATCTGGCTCGCACCGCTTGCAGGCATAACTTTTGCTTCGGTCAGGAAGTTTTACCGGAGTCTGGGTGCAGGGCTGGTACACACAGAAATGGTCAGTGCTCTCGGGCTTTGCCATAAGGGGCGCAAAACAAAGGAACTGCTCTATGGTTCAGAAGAGGAGCGTCCTGTTGTCCTGCAGATATTTGGTTCAAACGCCGAAGATATTGCAAGAGGGACAGAGGCAGCTTTGAAAATCAGAAATTTTGAAGCTTTACAGATAAACATGGCCTGTCCCATGCCAAAGGTCACAAAAAAGGGCAGTGGTTCAAAGCTGATGGAGCATCCCGAAATCTCAGCAGAAATAATAAAAGCAATGAAAAAAACCGGGCTCCCTACCTGGGCAAAGATAAGGATCATGCCTCCCGGAAGCCGTATGACGACGTCAGATTATTGTGATCTGCTCTTTGATTCCGGTGCGGATTTTATTTTTGTTCACGGAAGGACTCCTGCACAAAGATACGAAGGCAAAGCATCGCGCGAGGCTGTTGAAGATGTGGCACGCCATTTCACGGGAATGATAGGCGGAAGCGGAGACTGCTATGAGCCGGGCGATCTTTGTGATTATTTAAGAAGGGGCTGTGCCGCGGTCCTTGCCGGAAGGGGTATACTGAAAGACGTTTTTATCATCCCTAAAACGCTGAGGGCGATGGGAGCCGATGTTCCTGAAAAATATTGTGATCCGGCTCCGGATTTCCAGTCTGAGCTTCTTCTCGAACTCGGCCGCAGCATTTATAATACCGAGGGGCAATCCTTGGCCATGATGATCTCAAGAAGGATGCTCTCCGCGCTCTTCAAAGGTTTTTCCGGAGCGGCGCAGCTCAGAAGGAGAGGGGCCTTAGCCAGCACATGGCAGGAGATGGAAGATCTCCTGATAAGGTGGCAGGAAGTCAGGAGCATGCCGGAGATCGAGATAACAGCGGAAAATTTTCCAAGGGGAATTATTGGCGGATAGTAACTTATCCCGAATATTCCCGTGGAATGATTTTATAAAGGAAAGACAATACGACAGAGGAAGTGATCCAATTGGCGGACGAAACAAGGAAAGAAGAACAGCAGCAGAAAAATATCATGCCTGAAGAGGAGATATTTCGCCAGCGCAAAGACAAGCTGATGAGACTGCGCCAGGAAGAGGGGTATGACCCATTCCAGCAGGACCATTGGGATGTTAAGCATACATTGTCATATGTAAAAGAAAATTACGATTCCCTCAAAGAGGAAGAGTGGTCCGAAGACCTGATCCAGACTGCGGGCAGGGTAATGATAGTAAGACGCCACGGAAAGACGGCCTTTGTTACGTTTGAAGACGAACTTGAAAAGCTCCAGCTCTGTTTTCAGTTCGATGTTCTCGGTGAAAAGGATTACACGTTCTTCAAAAAATGGGTAGACGCAGGAGATTTCCTTGGTATTACAGGGATACCGTTCCGCACACAGCGCGGAGAACTTACACTTGCAGTAAAAAGTTTCTGCCTGCTCTCCAAAGCCCTCAGGCCGATGCCCGAAAAGTGGCATGGGCTCAAGGATATGGAAGTCCGCTACCGCCAGCGTTATGCTGATATGATTGCTAACCCCGAGGTAAGGGATACCTTCCGCAAAAGGACAAAGATAATGCAGACCTTCCGCAAGGTCCTTGACGACCACGGCACACTTGAGGTCCAGACCCCCATCCTCTCGACTATAGCGGGCGGAGCTAACGCCAGGCCTTTCATAACGCATCACAATACGCTGGACATAGACATGTACCTCAGGATAGCGACGGAACTTCATCTCAAAAGGCTGGTCGTAGGAATGCTAGGGAGAGTCTATGAGATAGGCCAGCAGTTCCGCAACGAGGGCATGGACATGAAGCACAACCCGGAGTTTACCACCCTTGAGGTCTACTGGCCCTATGCCAATTACAAAGATATGATGGACCTTGCCGAAGAGATCATCGTA
>JAAZCN010000197.1 GCA_012513245.1 Synergistaceae bacterium
CGGTTTATCATATCCGAACTCAGGCATAACAGCACTCTTTTCGAAGAAATAGGCAGAACTTGTCAGATGGCAAGCCCCCCTGTTGCTTGTCGCATAGCCCACAGCCATCGTATTAAAACAGCGCGGGTCATGCGCGGGAAGGGTCAGACCCTTAACGTGCATAGCAAGACTCTCAGCTTTGGGGATTTTTTTTGCCATTCCTGCTACTCCAAGTCCCAGAAGTTTTCCTGCACCCTCTGCCTTACATATTTTCTCGGTCAGTGCGACAAGAACTTCTGCACTGCCCCATTCCGCACTTATTCCATCAAGTTCATCCGTGGAAAGAAATCCTTTTTCAAAACATTCCATCGCCATAGCTATCGCACTGCCTGCCTCTATTGTGTCTACACCATGTCTGTTGCAGAGGTCAGCTGCGTAGGTTATAGCCTCAAGGTCGTTTACAAGACAGGAACCACCCATAAGACCAAGCGTCTCATATTCGGGACCGGCACCTTTCACTCCTGCCCACCTACCACTGGTTATCTCGACATCACGCCCGCATCCGATGGGACATGAGGCACAGTAATAATTTTTCTTGAGTATGGTATCCGCCATCACCTGTCCGGAAATTTTTTCCGCATCGGGCCAGTTTCCTCTTCTCCAGTTCTGAATCGGCAGATCTCCCATCTTTTCAGCTGGAACTGTTCCTCCGGCTGTCCCGAGCAGATGCATTCCCTTCATTTTTTCGACGAGAAGAGGTATCATTTTCTTCTGCTGAGCCATCAGCCGGACAGGATCAGCTATCTCCGTATCACGACTTCCTACAGCAGCGACAGCCTTAAGTTTTTTGGATCCCATCACGGCTCCAAATCCGCATCTTCCGCACATCCGTGCATTTTCACCGTCATGAGCTATGGAAGATGTAGGAACCAATTTTTCACCCGCGATACCTATACAAGAAGTCTCGCATGAAGGACCAAATCGCTCTTTTAGGTAGATGTCCGTAAAAAATGTATCTTGCCCCCATAGATCATCGGCAGGCTCTATTGTTACAGCGTCATCCTTTATCACTATCATCACAGGTATGTCAGAGATGCCTCTGACAATGAGACCATCCCAGCCGGAACGTTTGAGCGCCGTCCCGAACCTGCCACCTGCATCGCTCTCTCCAAAAATTCCTGTTAGAGGCGATTTCGAAGTGATTTGGTGTCGTCCCGAGGTGGGAACCTTCGTTCCAGTAAAGGGCCCTGTCATCCAAATTATCGGATTGTCAGGTCCTAACGGATCCGTTTCAGACCCCGTCATGTCAAATAGGATTCTTGCTCCGATACCGCTTCCTCCGATATATTCTCTGTAAAGTGAACTTTCTGGGACGATGCTCTTTATGCTACCCTCACTGAGGTCAACAAAAAGGATCTTTCCCCAATAACCATTCATTCTAATATCCCAGCTCTTCGCCTACGATGATCACGTGGCACTCACGGCCGGATGGAGGGCGCTCCATCATTGTAACTATCCTACAGACCCTACTGGGGCTGTTACAGTTGACGCAATGGCCTACTGTGGCGCAAGGAGCCTTACCATTAAGACGTATAACATTAGGAGGAGTAGCAGTATCACG
>JAAZCN010000198.1 GCA_012513245.1 Synergistaceae bacterium
GTTCCGACCAGAAGCATAAGAACTCTGTAAATTATAAAGGCAACTATAAAAATGTCAGGTATATCCTGCCAGCGCAAATCAAAAAACGGCAATGGTACCACCTCCTTTTATAAGCTGCGGCGTATAGAAGCCGCGTTAAGCTGCGGTGTAATGATACCGCGTGAAACTGCCAGACCTTGTCTGGCGTGAAGCAATGGTGAAGCGGTTGTTTAAAACTTTTGCTGAGCGATAGCTGAGCTGTAGCTGAGCGGTTACGAGCAGTTGTAAATACAGTCAAACAACAAAACTTTTGTCAAACAATCGTCAAACAATGGTCAAACTGTTGTTTTCAAAAAAATTCCTTTATTCCCGTCATCCCCTTCCCGCTCAGGGACATACGGGAAGGACTGTGATTTTGATTCCTCGTTCTTTTGTTTGATTACCAATTCCCAGCGGCTTGAAAAAACACAAATTCTCCGCGACGTTTTATGTCGCAAATTCACCGCAGCGTCAACGCTGCAGATTCCCCGGCGGATGCAGTCTCCGCCCGCCTTCACAATTGCTCAGCCATTGCTCAGCGACCGCTTAGCCACTGCTCAGCTGTATTATACAACTGCTTCACTATTGCTTCACAGCGATGAAATTGCTGCTTAGCGCCGGAAGATTCAACAGGCAGTTTCACGCGGCACGTTACACGCCGCTGCCCTTATCACTTACTGTCCTCTGAGTTTTCTGAGGAGTGCTAGGTTCCCTGCGTCTCCCGGTCCCTCTTTGGGCGTTTCAAGTATCGCCGGTACATTTTCAAATCTTATATCGTTTACCAGCATTGAAAAGGGATTAAGTCCGATAGATCCTTCTCCCAGATGCTGGTGTCTATCTTTTTTACTTCCCTTTTCCATCTTACTGTCACTGAGATGCCAGCAATGTATCCTTTCCAGGCCGACATGTTTCTGCAGTATGCCTACCAGCCTGTTGTAAGAGTCATGGGTCCTTACCTCATACCCTGCGGCGAAAACATGGCCGATATCCACACAGAGTCCTATCCTGGGATGATCTTCCACGAGATCCAGAAGAACAGAAAACTGAGCTATGTCACTCCCCAGCACTGAACCTTGACCGGCCATTGTTTCAAGCAAAATCCTTACCTTCATTTCTGAGGTAATATCCAGCACTTTCAGAAGTGATTCCGATACCTGTTTCCAAGCCTCTTCTTGGGTCCCATTGACTGCGGATCCGGGATGGAGAACAACATCGCTTATGCTTAAATGATGACATCTTTCCAGTTCATTGATCAATGCTTCCTCACTTTTTTCTCTTATTTCATCCGTACCTGCAAGATTTATCAGATAAGAGGAGTGAGAGACTACTTTTTTAACTAAGCTTTCCTTAGATGCCCTGTAGAAATCTTCTATTTCCTGAAAAGAGAGTGGCTTGTTGAGCCATTGACGCTGGTTCCTCGTAAATATCTGCATGGATTCACAGCCAACGGCGTCAGCTCTCTCGTACGCTTTATGGAGGCCTCCGGCAGCTGATATATGAGCTCCGATAAGAGCCACTAGCTGCTCCGCCCCAGATAGACTACGCCGCGTATCCCGTCAAGGGTTATAAGCATACCGTCCTCGACAGCATCAAATATTCCTGAGATCCCTACTATGCCCGGAAGGCCCATATTTAACGAGGCAACAGCGGTATGTGAGGAGAAACCATCCTCTTCGCTGATGACCCCCGCCGCCCTTTCCATTGAAGGGATAAAATCCCGGTCTGTTTTTCTTACTACAAGTATCGAATCCGGCGTTACTTTTTCGTTTGCTTCTTCACAGTTTTCGGCCTTGCAAACGACACCTTTTACTTTTCTTTTTATAAGAGAAAGTCCCTTGCCAATTATTTCTCCTACTGTATAGACCTGAACAAGGTTAGTACTGCCCGGAACTCCCAGCGGTATCCCCGACGTAAAGACCACGTTGTCTCCGCCTTTTATAAATCCCTCTTCCTGGACTATGGAGAGAGAGTTTGAAACAGATTCTTCTACATCAGTTGTAAACGGGCCGATCAGAGAATATACACCCCAGACCAGCGCAAGTTCACGCCAGGTTGAAAATGAGGGTGTCAGAGCTATGATGGGACAATCAGGCCTGTACTTGCTGACCATCCTTGCTGTTGCTCCGCTTCTTGTCAGCGAAAGTATAGCGGCAGCAGATACTGTTTCTGAAATATCCCGTGCTGCACGGCTTACCGCATCAGCTATTTCTCCACAGTTGAAAAAGATCTTTGGTGTCCTCTGCCACTCACTTAGGTTTTCTTCTGTCCTCATTAATATTTTGTTCATCATCTTTACTGATTCAACAGGATATTTACCGCTTGCTGTTTCACCTGAGAGCATAACTGCATCTGCGCCGTCTATTACAGCATTGGCGACATCGCTCGCCTCTGCTCGCGTAGGTCTGGGATTTCGGATCATTGAATCAAGCATCTGTGTTGCGACAATAGCCGGCTTTCCCTGTGAGCGGCATTTTTCGATTATCTCTTTCTGGACCATCGGAACATCCTCGGTGGGCATTTCTACACCAAGGTCACCCCTTGCTACCATTATTCCATCTACGACAGCAAGAATCTCATCTATATTTTCGACTGAATTCCTTGTCTCAACCTTTGCAATTATCTTTGCTTCGCCCGAATGTTCCTCTAAAACTTTCCTTACGCTAAGAATATCTTCCTTTGTCCGGACAAAAGAAACTGCAATATAGTCCACGTTGTGATCAACACCCCAGTGGATGTCGTTTATATCTTTTTCTGTAAGAGTCGGGACAGAAAGTTTCGCGCCGGGCACATTGACGCCTTTCTTTTCTCCGAGTTCTCCGCCCACCATAACACGACACCTGATCGCGGCAGGGTCTAGGGCTTCGACTGACAGTAGTATAGAGCCATCGTCTATAAATATATCCTGTCCGACAGAGACCTCTTTATAGAGATCCGGATAATCTATGTATACTCCGTCTGCGTTCCCTTCTGAGGGTTCAAAGAAAAGATTGAATTCATCACCCGATCCAAGCCGGACTTTTTCGTGGTTTACAAGCATGCCGGTCCTGATCTCAGGACCTTTTGTGTCGACAAGTGTAGCTATAGGTCTGCGAAGTCTCTCTTCGACCTTACGAACATTATCTATGGTCCTTGTATGCGAAGCATAGTCTCCGTGGCTGAAGTTCAGACGGGCAACATTCATCCCCGAGCTCACAAGCTCAGAAATGATTTCCTCTTCCCAACAAGCCGGACCCATGGTGCATACTATTTTTACTTTTCTCTCTAATCTTTTCATAATAAGTGCAGACACCTTTTACTTTCCGCTCTTGATCTCACCGTGCTTTGTCAAAATAGTGGCCGAGCCTCTTATTTTCATTGCTGATATGTGTTCTGTGAACTGGGCGATCCACACTTCTCCTTCGTCAAGTTTCTCGGTATGGAGAAATTTGTTTTCAGTACCCCTGGTCACTCCGATCACTGTAACGCCGTTCTCTAACGCTTTCACCGTAATGTAGTCTCCGCCGGCAATGCGTTCTCCGCTCTCGCTCTGAGGCATGAACACCCCTCCTCTCATCTACTTTTTTTCGTCAGGAGCAATATGCCCTGCCCTTAGTATGACCTATGATATCCGCACACAACTGCTCACTAAGATCGACTTTGATCGATTTTAGTAAAGAGACAATTGTCTGTTCAGAATTTACTAATTTGAGATGTACGTCATACTTGCCCGGATGTTTTCGAAGCAGTCTGCAGAGATCACCATAAAAAGCTTCTCCCAATCCGTCAGCTTCAACAGTAATTGTAACATGTGGCATAAGGAACGACTGAAAATCTTCTTCCGTGTATATTTCATCGGCAAGTATGGAAAGCCCTCGGTCCTGTCTGACCTGTCCCTTGATAAAATAAAGGGATCCTATGTTTAAAAGTGGTTTGTATTTGCTCCACTGTTTTGGGTACATAACAGCTTCGATAGTAGCCTCAGAATCTTCAAAATCCAGGACTCCCATAGGGTCTCCGTTTTTTGTATAGCGCTCCTTATATGAGGTAAGCAGACCGGCTGTGACGACCCGCTGGTTTCCTGCCTGCCAGAGCTGCATATCTGAAAATGAGCAGTTAATATAGTTCTTGATAATGGGGAAATAGTTATCATAAGGGTGTCCTGAAATATAAAGCCCCATGCTCTCCTTTTCAAAATCCAGTTTTTCCCTGACAGAAAAATCTTCACATTCCTCCATAACAGGATCGAGTACAGGATCATCCACATTGTCAAAAAGAGAGCACTGGTTAGTATCAATACACTTCTTTGATGCGTAATCCAAAAACGAAGGCAGTGCCTTAAGAAGTTTTGCCCTGTTTTTTTCAAGGCCGTCGAAAGCCCCGGACTTGATCAGGTTTTCTATTACTCCCCTGTTTACCACCCTCGTGTCTATCTTTAAAAAGAAATCCCAGAAAGACTGAAAGACTCCCTCTTTTTCACGCAATTCTATGATGTTTCTTACTGCGCTGTGGCCTACCTTTGCAACTGCGGAAAGTCCAAGTCTTATTACTTCTTTTGCGGCAAAGAAATCTTCCTTGGATTCGTTGATATCCGGTGGCAATACAGAGTACCCGGCCTCTCTTACACTTCTTATATACTGCCCCAAGACACTCATTTTCGATCCTACGATGCTGGAAAGATATGCCGACAGAAACTCCGGACCGTAATTAGCTTTGAGCCACGCGGTCCTGTAGCTTATAAGTGCGTATGCTGCGCTGTGAGACTTGTTGAATCCATACCCGGCAAATTTTTCTATAATGTCATAGATCTCTCCGGCTTTTCTTGGATCGACATTGTTTTTGACTGCTCCGCCAATGAACTTGTCACGCTGTTCAGCCATGACCTCTACTTTTTTCTTTCCCATGGCCCTCCTGAGGAGGTCGGCTTCCCCAAGGGTGTAGCCTGCAAGAGCGGATGCACTCTGCATGACCTGTTCCTGGTAGAGGATAACTCCATAAGTCTCCTTCATAGATTCAGCAAGTGCCGGATGTAAAAAGTGGACCGGTTCTTCTTTGTGTTTACATCTTACATACTGGTCAGCCATTCCGCTTTCCAGCGGTCCGGGTCTGTAAAGAGCGACGAGAGCTATCAGGTCTTCAAAACAGTCAGGTTTCATTCGTATGACAAGTGCTGTCATCCCGCTGGATTCAAGCTGAAATACTCCCAGAGTATCACCCCTCTGAAGCATTTCGAAAGTCTTCTGGTCGTCCATAGGGATCTCTTCGAGTTCTATATTTCCCTTGCCATTAGCCTTGATGTTTTCCAGTGCTCCCTCAATTACAGAAAGCGTCTTGAGGCCAAGAAAGTCCATTTTTACAAGCCCGAGTTTTTCTACAGGTTCCATTGAATACTGTGTCACTATCTGACTCTCACCGAATTTTCTTACAGGTACCATCTCAATTATCGGCTTTGGAGATATGACGATGCCGGCGGCATGCTGTGAACAATGCCTTGATATACCTTCTATGTTTGAAGATATGTCAAGGAGTTTCCTCACTGCCGGTTCGGTATCGTATATAGCCTTGAGGTCAGGAACTCCCGCAAGTGCCTCGACAATATTGGTGATCCCGGATTTAAGTGAGTCGGGGATGAGTTTTGTGATCCTGCGAACATCAGGAATTGTCATTCCTAAGGCTCTTCCAACATCTGTGATAGCACCCTTACTCTTCATACGGTCGAAGGTTATTATCTGCGCCACCCTGTCGCTGCCGTACTTCTGCACAATATACTCTATAAGTTCGTCCCTTCTTTTATCAGAGACGTCTGTGTCGATATCAGGCATGCTTATGCGTTCCGGATTCAGAAAACGTTCGAAGAGCAGGTTATATTTGATCGGATCGAGATCCGTTATCCCCAGCGACCAGGCTACTACGGAACCTGCGGCAGAACCTCTTCCCGGGCCAATGGGAATGCCCCGCTCTTTCGCTGCTGATATTATGTCCGCAACTATACAAAAATAACCCGGGAAACCCATTTGCTCTATGACATCCAGTTCGTAGTAAAGACGTTGCATATATTCTTCCGACGGGGCCTCGTTTTTATGCCTTTTCTTAAGCCCGTTCTCGGCAGTCCTTTTCAGATAAGATTCAAGAGTCTCACCCTCAGGAAGCGGAAATTCCGGAAGGTAATAATGTCCCATCTCCAGTTTTACATTGCATCTATCCGCAATTTTCTGTGTATTGATAAGACATTCAGGGATCTCTGTCCCGAATAGATCCCACATTTCCTCCGGTGATCTGAAATAATAGTCATTTCCCCTGAATCTGTATCTGTTCGGATCATCTATGTTGCTGTTAGTCTGGACACAAAGAAGTACATCATGCCACTCTGCATCTGCTTTACGCATATAGTGGACGTCGTTTGTTGCTACCAGAGGATAACTTTCCTTTCTTGCTATCTCGATCAGCTTTTTGTTGACGATGGCCTGTTCGGGTATGCTGTTATGCTGAAGCTCCAAAAAGAAATTTCCATCTCCAAGGATGTCTCTGTAAAGTCCGGCTCTTGATACAGCACCCTCTGTGTCACCTTTTAATATTAAACCCGGTATCTCACCGCCAAGACAGGCAGATGCACCTATTATCCCCTTACTGTATTTAGCGAGCAGTTCATGGTCAATTCTAGGTTTGTAGTAGAAACCGTCCGTGTTAGCCACAGAGACTATCTTCATGAGGTTATGGTACCCTTCTTCGTTTTCTGAAAGCAATATAAGATGTTGCTGGTTTCTGCCCTCCCTGCAGGTATAACCGTTAGGATCGACATATACCTCACACCCAAGGATAGGTTTTACCCCCCGAGCAATGCATTCAGTGTAAAAGTCCACACATCCATACATTACTCCGTGATCTGTAATTGCAATGGAGTCCATTCCCATATCTACAGCAGCCGAGGCAAGGGCACCACATTTATTTGCACCGTCCAACAGACTGTATTCACTGTGGACGTGTAAATGGACAAAAGGCTTTTCGATCATTGATCAGTGCTCCCAAAATCATCCGTCTCATTGTCTTCGTTTACATCCTTGACATAAAGAACTTCAGCGCCAAGCAATTTAATGATCCTGTCAGTGTCTGCAACAAGTGATCCTTTAGGGGTTTTGTCTCTGACATCGGAAGGATCCTCCGCTCCACTTTTTTCGGCAGGACCGAGATCCGGCATTTCAAAAACTACCGTCTTCTCTGAAGGCTCCTTTACCCCCCAGAGTTCCTCTAAGGCCTTTGAGAGCAGCTTACGGTTTTGGGGGACCATAAGGTATGTAAGAGAGGGTGAATGCATTTCGGAAGTAAGTTTCCATTCTGAATCTTCTATTACAATGCCGCAATTGAGCAAAGCTGCTCCAATAGCAATGCCCTTGTTTTCAAGTTTTGAAAGTAACTTTGTAAAATTGGGGTCAGGCAATTCATCAAAAGATATCGCTTCTGTAACCGTTGTGGGCTTGACATCCATGACTCCTGCAGCGGCTGTTCTATTGTTATGCTTCTCCGGTTCAGTCTGCCGCACTTTAGGTTCTATCTTTGATGATTGTCTATCTGCAGGTTTCTTGTATTCCGGAGCGTTAGTTGATGTTTCATTTACACCCTTTATTATGTTTACCAGTTCAAGCATGATCAATCCTGAAAAGACCTCCATGCGCATACCATATCTTGCCCTTGGCAGGAGACTGTTGCAGAAAATACAGGCGGATCTGAGCTTTTCAGCACACCAATGCGGAGTCTCCTCTCTGAGGAACTTACTCTCTTCTTCAGATATCTCAAGAGCTTCCATACCCGCCTCACCCCAAAGGGAGAATATCCACATGTCCCGGAATACAGCAAAAAGGGATTCAGTAAGTCTTTCCACCGAAATGCCTCTGCCGAGCATCTTCTGTAGAGCTGCGTTTGATTCCTTGGGATCAAGACGAAGGTCTATTACCCATTTTTCAAGTTCTGTCCTGTTGCTGCCCCCTGTCAGGATCTTTACGCTTTCAAGTGTGAGATTTCCCTTTCCCAGTGAAACGGCCTGCTCTGTCAGGGAGAGTGCATCCCTAAGGGCACCGTCTGCCTGCCTTGATATTTCCCAGACAGCCTCCATGTCAGCCTGAATATTTTCAGCTCCGCATACATATGCGACCCTGTTGACCATATCGGCCATGGAAATCCTGTGAAAAGGGATATGCTGACATCTGGACCTTATTGTAACAGGCACCTTGTAGGGTTCTGTTGTTGCAAGAAGAAAGACCACATTTGCAGGTGGTTCTTCCAGCGTTTTGAGAAGCGCGTTGAAAGCCGTATCGGTAAGCATATGGACTTCGTCAATTATATATACTTTATATGGGGCGCTCAAAGGCTTGAGGTTGACGTGGCTCTTTAAATCTCTGATTTCGTTTATGCCCCTGTTCGATGCGCCATCTATCTCTATTACATCAAGATGCTCACCGAGAGCTATCGCGTTGCAGGCTTCGCACTCACCACATGGCTCACCGTCAGATTCAAGTTTTTGACAGTTGAGTCCTTTTGCGACAAGACGAGCGGCAGATGTTTTACCGCAGCCGCGCGGGCCCGAGAAGAGATAAGCATGACCAAGTTGACTTTTTTTTAAAGATTCACGGAGGACACTGACAGCTGCGCTCTGTCCTACCATTTCAGAAAATTTCTGGGGTCTGTATCTGCGATAAAGTGATATGTACATTCTACCCCTCCTATTCGGCTCTATCCATTTTACAGGAAGAAGAGTATATTTTGCCTCTATTTCAAAATACAAAAATTTCAAACATAAAGAAAGTCTTGTCTATCTGTTCTGTGGCTCTGAAATCTATTCTTTTAACAAACAGACTCAGTTTTTTTAACCCAAACAAAAGCCCGCTTGATTTCTAACGAAGGCACTCGGGAATGACGGATGAAAAGATCTTAAGTCGTAACCATTGATCCGCAATAGATTCCCCATTGATTTGCAATCGACTCCCCGCGGCGTATGCACGCCGTCGCCCCACCGTTATTCATAATAATCGGCCAGCGGATTTTCCCTTCTTGCGTCGGTAAGAGCAGTAATTATTCTCTCCCTTATCTCAGGTATTGAGGGCATATCTTCCGGCATCTCATTTTCACTCAATACTGTCCTGCCTTTAATGATAAGAGTTTGATCTCCCGAGTCGCCATGAACCATCACATCATAAGGCGCGAGCTCCAGGGCAAGTGTATCATCAAGCCGGCCCTTCAGTTCATTAAGAAAATTAAGGATTACTTCCCCCTCAGGCAGGTCAATGAATGTCTTCCGATCAATTGTAAAGATTGCCCTTCCCTCATTCATTACAACCTCAGTTTTCAGTTTTTTGACGACATCCTTCCTTTCAACTTCTATTCCATTATCTTTCATATACTTAAGGGCAGCCTTTACCCTCTCTTCGACCTCCGGATGGGTTTGGAAAATCCCCGGGTCCACGTAGGCTCTTTTCATCCGTTCGACCTGGAGGCGTTCCATCGTTGTAAGCATTGCAGCCGGGTTATAACCGGCCCTGTACATAACATCAATTCCCCTTGCATCTGCTTCTTTTTCAAGCTCTATACTGTATGCTCCCATGATCGCAGTCTGTATAGCACTTGACAGCATTGCGGCAGCCATTCCTCCGCCCTGGGTCGCTGCTATCATTCCTGCCAGCGTCAGAAGGTTGAGCCTGTTGTTCCTTGCTGCCTGAACTATACCGTGAGCTCTGTCTGCATGGACAAATTCATGCGCCAGTATTGCCGCTATCTCATCATCGCTCTTAAGGAAATCGAGCATGCCGGTAGTTATGTATGTAAAACCTCCCGGAAGTGAAAAAGCATTTGGCTCCTTCATCTCCAAAATTTTGACGTAGTACTGTAGATCACGCTGAAGATAAGGGGTCATCTTGTTTGCGATCATCGCAAGCTTTGCCTCTCTTGAGGGATCATGTACGCGGGTCATCTGCTTCTCTACCTGCTCAGCGGTTTTCTTTCCTATCTTTATCTCTCTTGGAATAGTTTTATCTGTAGGCTCAGGAGAGGCAGCCGCATATAACTGCCCAGAGAACGAAAGGAGCAGAAATAAAGTTGCCAGGATAAACAGAAAAGATTTTCTCCGCATGTAATCCCCCTCCTTTGCGATGATCGTAAGATCAGTCAAACAATAGTCTAACGGTTGTTTGTTTAGAGGCAGCGGCAAGATCCTGCCGCGGAAGTCAGTTGCAAATCAATGGTAAGTCTATTGGGAGTCGGTTGAAGGACCTAGTGCTCCTCTCTACGTCATCCCCGTATGCACCTGATCAGAAGGACACTGTTTCTCGTTAGAGAAACTCTTAAGATAAACAACAGTGTCCGCACTATTTCGAGTGCGCTTCGAGATCGGGGATCCAGGTCTGGGTTTCAGGTTGTTAATTTTCAGTAATAGTCAAGGTTCAAAGCCGCTAGGCCCCCGATACAAGCATTCGAGGGAGACGATGAGGGACTGGGTCAAAAAACAGACCCGGATTCTCGATCTCAAAGCGCATTCGAGTTCAGGCACTAAGGTAAACTTAACATGTTCCTCGTTCGAGGAACAGCGCCTTCCTGATCAGGTGCATACTGGGATGACGAGTCTTTAAGATTTTTGATTTGCTCCGCCATTTTTAAAGACAACTGCTTGCCCATTGCTTGCCCGCCCTTACAACCGCTTTCCGGCGATGAAATCGCCACTTCTCGCGGCATGGTCTTGCCGCACTTCTCGCGGCTTAAAAGCCGCACTTCCCGTCGGACCTAAGTCCGACAGCTTCCCGCGGCACGCCCGAGCCGCAAGCCCTACTCGTAATAATCAGTCAAGAAATTCTCTCTTCTTGCGTCTATAAGGGCCTTTATTATACGGGCCCTTATATTGGAAAGATCCGCCATTCCATCGGACAGGTCTCTCTCGTAAAGTAAGGGTCTGCCTGCTATCAAAAGCGCTTTGGTTCCAAGAATATTTTGTACCTGTATATCATAAGGAGCTGTCTCAAGTTGAAGATCTCTGTCAAGTCTCGATTTAAGGAATTCGAACATGTTCTCAGTTCTATAGTTCTTTTCTGCGCTCATAACTTCTGTTCTGTCTATATTCAGGCCTAGCATGCCGGATACCTCTGTCATACTGATCCTAAGTACGTTTACAACATCTTTTCTTCTTATAACCCTGTTCTTATCTTTAAAATATTTTAATAATACTTCTACTCTTTCTTCCATGTCCGTATTAGCTTGGATCATATCAGTCTGGACAGGATCAGCGCTTTTTTTATCATCCTTTTTCTTCAGGAATTTCATAGTCCCCATAATAGTCTCCAGCGGTTTGAATCCACTTTTATACCTGATATCTATGCCTCTTACATATATCTGTTTAAGCCTCTCCACATTCATCCTTTCCAGAAAGGTTAAAAGCGCGACATTGTTATATTTGGCCTTTTCAATAACACCAAGAGCTTTTGTATCTGTCTCTTTTTCCAGGTCTAAGTCATAAAAGTTTATAACAGCCCTGTTAAGATATGACCTCACCATGTTTCCTGCAACCTTGCCGCTCTGGGTAGCAGCGGCAAGCTCTGCCATAGTTTGAAAATCTATCTTCTCATTTCGGGATGATTGTATGATCCAATGAGAAAGATCGGAGTGGGTAAATTCTCGCGACAGAACTGCGGCTATCTCGTCTTCACTCTTAAGGAAATCAAGCATTCCTGTTGTTATATATGTAAGCCCTCCCGGAAGCGAAAACGCATGAGGGTCGTTTCTCTTTATTATACGAACTTCATAGTTAAGATCCCTTACCATTTGCGGTTTTATTCTCTCAGCAACCTCTGAAAGTTTTTTCTCAAGCTCAGGGTCTCTGACTCGTGGGATCTGCTTTTCCACCTGTTCCGATATATTTTCAGTTATCTTTTGTTCCTTTTCTCTTATTTTTTCAGGACTAATAACATCACCAGTAGCAATGGCCTGAGAAACGGAGATGAAAGATATTATTAAGACAAAAAACATAAACAGCAGGAATTTCTTCATTAGATTTCCCCCAGTAGTTGTTATGACATATGTTTATTTTAGCTGTTAGGTTGTAAACGGGCAATGAGTGGGGCAGCGGCGTGGAACTTGCCGCGGGGAAATGTGGCGTCTATGCCACGGAGAATTTACTGCATGATGCGTGCTGCGGAGAATTTGCGACAAAAAACGTCGCGGTGAATTAGAGCTTAACTTTTTACGTAAAGAATCAATATCCCCGTCGTCCCCGAGTGATCAAATCGGGGATCGAGCGGCTTTGAATTTGGTCTATTACTTAGTTTTCAAGGCTCAGACAAAAGCCACTGGACCCCCGATAGGGACATTCGAGGGAGACGATGAAGGGCCCGGTTCAAACGATAGTTTGACGACAGAGGGATCGTTTGACCATAGGGATAGTTTGGCCGCCCTTACAATTCCTTGCCTATCGCTTGCCTGCATTTACAACATCTTCTCGGCGATGGGATCGCCACTTCCCGCGACATCTTTATGTCGCACTTCACGCGGCACGATTTTCGCCGTACTTCACCATTGCCCCTTACAACTGCTCAGCTATTGCTCAGCAACTGCTCAGCCAGTGCTCAGCCGCATTTAAAGGCCACTGCAACTTACTTAATGAACTCTTTAACCGTTTCCAGATCAAGCGGCTTAACTGTACGAACGATCTCGCCCTTCTTAAGTTCGATCAGTGCCGGAAGTTCTTTTATTTCAAGTTTTTCGACCATCTTTGCGTTTCTGTATCCATCAATAAGTGCTATCTTGACACCGCTTTCCTTGGCATATTTCTCTGTTGCGACCTGTAGGTTGATCTGATCCTGGTCAATGCTGGACGTCAAAAGAGCAAATACATGTTCGGGGTCGATCAGCACAGAACGGAGGTGGAGCTGTTCTGTAATGTAGGAATAGGCAGCCATAGATGCGACCGCTCCGTCCCCTGCCGCAGTAACCACCTGACGGAGGTATTTTTCGCGGATGTCACCGGCCGCGAATATACCCTCGACCGATGTCTCCATTTTATCGTTTGTATCTATCCATCCACCTCTGGTCTGGTTTACAAGTGACCCCTGCTCGCCAAGGTAAGATATATTAGGCTCGGTACCGACAAAAATGAATACTCCCGCCACAGGGAGATCTGTGACTTCTCCTGTTTTGACGTTCTTCAACACTAATTTTTCGACAAGCCCTTCACCTTCGATCGATTCTACGACTGAGTTCCAGATCGGTTCGATCTTAGGATTTGAAAATGCCTGCTCTATTGCCAGCCTGTCAGCCCTGAATTCATCGCGTCTGTGGATTATATAGACCTTTGATGCAAAGCGGGTAAGGTAACCGGCCTCTTCTACTGCAACATTCCCTCCGCCTATTACCGCGATAGTCTCGTCTTCAAAAAACGCGGCGTCACAGACAGCGCAATAGCTCACGCCACCGCCTGTGAACTCAGCTTCGCCTTTGCAGCCAAGTTTACGAAAGCTTGCTCCTGTAGCAAGTATTATCGCTTCAGCCTCAACCTCGCCTTTATCCGTCAGGACGATCTTGCTTCCGTTCCGGATCTCGATCCCTGAAACTGTGCAGTCCCTGAATTCTGTTTTAAAATGCTCGGCATGTTTCCTGAAGGAAAGACCAAGATCTGAACCTGATGAATGTATAACACCGGGCCAGTTTTCTATCTCGTCTGTGATGTTGATCTGACCGCCCGGGATGCCTTTCTCGAGAAGCAGCACATCAAGGCCGGCGCGACGTCCATACATCGCTGATGTGAGGCCTGCGGGTCCTGCTCCTATTATGACAAGTTCTCTTTTTTCCATAAAAAACGCTCCTTCACGCTATTATTGTTTACTGATAAACTTTCCGAATTCTATACTATTTTGAATTTTTTTTCCACGTAAGATGTCGTAATATTCCATTATAGTCACAAACCTTGTTTATTAGAACAAAATCCCCGGGAGCAATAGACAATAGGATTTTCGCCTGTTCGTCACCGGCTATCTCAAATCCCATTAAACCTCCATCTTTGAGCAATCTGGGGAAGTGAGTAAAAAAGAGCCTGTACAAGTCTGCCCCATCCTCTCCTCCATCAAGCGCTACAATGGGTTCGTGGCCTTTTACGTCTGACATGAGTCCTTCAAGATCTTTGGAAGGAATGTATGGTGGGTTAGAAACTATGAAATCAAGAGATCCCGGCTTTATACCGCAATGTGCAGGATCAGAATTCAACATTAAATTAAACCTTGATTCCAGTTTATATTTACGTGTGTTTAAAACTGCCCAATTTAACGCTTCTTGGCTTGAATCAACGCCGTAGCCAAAGAGGTTGTCGTTTTCTAAAAGCAAAGTTAGCCCAATGCATCCGCTTCCGGTGCACCAGTCTGCGAAGTTTGAGGCATCAGGACAGGCTCTTAACATCTCTTCAACCAGCAGTTCTGTCTCCGGGCGCGGTATCAGACAGCCTACACCAACTTCAAACGGCCTGCCGTAGAATTCTGACTCCCCTAAGATGTATGAGAGAGGCACCCTCTTAGATCGCTTATCTATCATAGACAAAATTCCCGCACATTTTGTCGCGGGAATTTCCTCTTCGTCTTTTGTTATTAAAAGAGCTCTCTCTATATCAAGAACTTTTGATATTATAAGATCAACAACATAGAAGGGTCTCTCTATTTCCTCTTTTAAGAGCATTAATATACATTCGGAACGAAGTTCTGAGAGTTTCAAATCAATCACCTTAAACAGTAAGCATTTTAAGTTTTTCAGCCTGATCCGCGTCAGAAAGAGCACGGATCAACTCATAGATGTCTCCGTCCAGAATTTGATCCAATTTGTAGAGAGTAAGGTTTATTCTGTGGTCGGATATTCTGTTCTGAGGATAATTATATGTCCTGATGCGCTCTGAACGATCGCCTGTTCCGACCTGGCCCTTTCTTTCTGCAGCCATTTCGTCATTCTGTCTCTGAAGTTCAGCATCATAGAGCTTCGTCCTAAGAAAATGCATTGCCTTTACCCTGTTTTTGATTTGGGATCTTTCATCCTGACATGTAACAACTATTCCTGAGGGAACGTGTGTTATCCTAACAGCTGAATCTGTCATGTTGACATGTTGTCCGCCGGCTCCGCTTGCACGGTATGTATCGATCTTTAAATCTTCTGTGCGAACTTCTATATCTACATCCTGAGCTTCCGGCAAAACAGCTACAGTTGCTGTCGATGTGTGTATGCGGCCGCTAGCCTCTGTCTCGGGTACACGCTGCACCCTGTGTACGCCGCTCTCAAACTTCAGGCTGCTGTATGCGCCGACCCCGTCTATCCTAAAGACTACTTCCTTATATCCACCTATACCTGTCTCATTTCCGGAGATTATTTCAGTCTTCCACCGCTCACGTTCAGCGAATCTCGTGTACATGCGAAAAAGATCAGCGGCAAAGAGTGCTGCCTCGTTTCCGCCCGCTCCGCCTCTTATTTCAATGATGACACTCCTGTCGTCATTTAGGTCCTTCGGAAGAAGCAGTATCTGTATCTGTTTTTCAAGATCATCCAACTGTAATTCAAGAACTGCAAGCTCTTCTTTGGCCAGCTCTGCCATTTCCTTGTCATCTGCGGCGATCATTTCCCTGGCGTCATCTATTCCTTTAAGGACTGATTCATACTCCATAAAGGCATCGACTATATGCCTAAGGTCAGCATGCTTCTTCCCAAGCGACTGCATCTCCTGCTGATCATTGGCGACATCAGGCTCGGCCATTCTGGCCTCGATCTCCTTGTAACTCTTTTCGATCTCTCTAAGCTTTCCCATTAATTCCATCTTTGGTTACACCACCTGTGTTATATCTGCAGGGCGATACATCCTGCATGAAGCTACGGCGTTAAGATGCCGCGTGAAACTGCCGAACTTTGTCCGGTGTGAAGCGCAACAAAAAGATGTCGCGTGAAACACCGGTGAAGCGGTTGTAAAGACTGGCAAGCGATAGGCAAGCGTGGGCAAGCAATCGTAAAAATCGGCTAAGCTGTTGCTGAGCAATTGCTGAGCGGTCGCTAAGCAGTAGTAAAAGCAGGCAAACGTCAATTGCCGGTAGCCCTTCCCGTCGTTCCCGCTCAACGGCATACGGGAGGGAATGACGATGATTTATTACTTAAAAAACTTGAATCTTCATCAGCTAATAATAGACTTACTTATCTTTATCGTCTTCCCCGAATGGGTCCATCGGGGAGTGTCTTTTGTTTAAATCTTTAAATGCCAGTAATAATCTAGGTTCTAAACCGCTTCCGCTCAAAGTCATACGGGAACGACGGAGATTTTAGTTCGTGTTTTAAGGTTCTTACAATTGCTTGCCTATTGCTTGCCGACCGCTTGCCTGCCCCTACGACCGCTTCACCACCCGGCAATTGGCTCGCAACTGATTACCAATTGAACCCCGACGGATATATTTTTCGCCAGCCCTAACCATTGACTCCCAACTGATTTGCTATAGATTTCCCATTGACTCCCGCGGCGTGCTTTCCGCCGCAGCTTCCGGGTCCAAAGCCAGTTCCAGCGCCGCAAGAGCTATTTCTATCTGGTCGAGCCTCGGTTCCCTCGTCGTTATGTACTGGAGCGAGAGCGCCGGCATGATGCAGTATTTGCCCCATGTCTCAGAGTTTGAGGCACTTTTTATAAACTCATATGATATGCCAATGACCAGAGGTAAAAGTAAAACTCTGCTTCCTATCCTCCAAAGGATGGAGCCTCCTCCGATCGCTGAGAAAACTATTATACTTACAAATATTACTACGAGCAAAAAAGATGTGCCGCAGCGTCTGTGTATCCTTGAAAATTTAGCTACACTTTCAGGTGTGAGCTCTGCATCGTTTTCGTATGCGTTTATTGTTTTATGCTCTGCACCATGATAGGCGAATACCTGTTGTATATCCTTCCAAAGCCCGATCATTGCAACGTATCCCACAAAGATCACTCCTCTAAGGAGACCTTCCATTATATTCTTAGAAAGATGGGTAAGTCCTAAAAGGGAGGTCAGGTATTCAGAAACCAGCATCGGCAGGGCTACAAAAAGGCCTGCAACTGCAAAAATGGCAACTGCTATCGCACCTACCATCTCAAGCGGGGATATTTTATCCTCTTCGCCAAGACTGATCTCAGCGGAGATGGAGAGAGCCCTCATGCCTATCCTCATCATCTCGACCATAGTAGCGAATCCTCTAATTACAGGATACTTCCATATCCCTTTTTTGAGCCACTCAGAGCCAAGCCAGGCTTTAAGCCATATAGAACCTCCCGGTTCTCTGACTGCAAGCCCCCAATGTTCCGGGCCTTTCATAAGGACTCCTTCTATAACAGCCTGTCCACCAACGGGTATCCTCTTGGGGACCGCCATAAAAGCGGAGAAGATCATCCGCTGCACCGCAATATTAATTTTCATTCAGTCAACATCTTCTCCATGTTCTCGTATGGTTCGTTACAGGAATGGGCCTCTTTGCACACACCCTCTACTACACACGAAGGCCCGGCCAGACCGAATATATCAGGGGCAGCATCCCTTGCCAGTATCAACATTTTACGGGCAAGTTCCCTTATCTCCCACTGAGCCCTTCTGCAAAGCCTCAGGGAGA
The DNA here is from genome assembly GCA_012513245.1 of Synergistaceae bacterium. The sequence goes on from JAAZCN010000198.1 coordinate 17,608, forward strand.
AGAAATGGTGGAGTTCACGCGCGTTCATAGTCATCACAAGCCTCGTCTCAGTTCCATGAGGTAGGATAAAGCGCGCGTCTTCCTTGGAGATGCCAAGATCAACTAGTTCTTTATAGCAGTTCCATGCATCTTCAATTTGTTTCATAAAGATTGCATGAGCTTTTTCATTATTAAGCACCGAAGGAGGCACTATACATGTCTGACCGGACATGCTCACATATCTCTGGCTCTGTTGAGAGTAGCTGGCAAGCCTGTGCCTCACAAGCTGATGGGTGGCTACCCTGCTTATACCTTCAGCTGCAAATGTAAAAGATACATGTTCAAATGGCGAAAGATGCCCTGACTCGCGAAGCATCTTTAAAAAAGAGACCGTTTTTTCTCTGTCGAGGCCATCCAGTATGTCCACAGCTCCACATGGGCTGTAACAGATCTTAGCTGCAGCAGCAACTATTCTGGCGGCATCAGGTGTACTTGAGATCAATTCAACTTCTATAGGCAAGGAGATGACCTCCTTTCATCAGACGGGATCGATATGATAACAGGTTGGCAGTTACTAGAAAAAAGAGGGGAGCCGGTTCGCTCCCCTCGTGGGTAAAAGCTATTCTTCTGTACCTTCTTCTACGTTCTTCTGTCCGTAGTTCATGCCTGCATACTTCTGACGGAACTTCTCAAGTCGTCCGGCTTCTATTACGCGGCCTTTCTTACCAGTGTAGAAGGGATGACATGCATTGCAGATCGAAACTCTCATGTCTCCTGTAGTAGACCTGGTTTCGAATGAATTGCCGCAGGCGCAGGTCACCTTGCAGATTTCGTAATTTGGATGTATATCCTTTTTCAATATATTGCACCTCCAGATGTTCTGATACGTCTAACATACAGCTGTATATTATATTGCAGGTTTTAGAAAGACGCAAGCGAATTTACACCCGATTTTTCCTA
>JAAZCN010000199.1 GCA_012513245.1 Synergistaceae bacterium
CGGCCATCATGCAGTCAGACTCAACCACAGTGTATCCGTCCGCTTTCAGCAGAGCGGCAAGTTCGTCGTTTTCAGCCCCCGGCTGAAACCAGACCACAGGCTTGAAAGAGAGTTTTCTTATCTCCGTGCCGACATCTTCCTGCATTTTCGCCGAGAGGAAGAGGGCCACCACATCCACTTCACCGGGAAGGTCAGGGAGGGAGGCGAGACAGGGGAGGTCCAAAATATCTTCCCCGGCATAGACCGGGTTGACAGGAAAGAGAGTAAAACCGGCCCCTGCGAGATAGTTCATCACACGAAAGACGGGCCGCTGGACTTTCGGCGAAGCTCCCACGATGGCCACTTTCGAGGGGGTGCATACAAATTGCTTGAGAATATCTTCTTTGTTCATATCTATCACCTCGCTGAAAGAAGTAGTTGATACTATGCTCTTTTCAGCATTATACCCCAGGAGAAAAAATTTTGCGGAGCTTGGAGATAAGTGATTATAGTATATAATTGATTAACGATCTGAGGATATAAAATTCTGAAAGGAGAATGAGGATATGAAAAGCAAAAAGTTTCTGCTGGGATTTCTCGTATGTGTTCTTGCTTTTGTTTTTTGCTCAGGCAGTGCCTCTGCCGTCACATTTATGAGCATGGGGACGGGGTCTACGGGAGGAACCTTCTATCCTGTGGGAGTTATCCTTTCCAATGTGTTTAACGAAGAGCTTCAATCCGAAGGCTTTAAATTCAGTGCCCAGGCCTCTGGCGGAAGTACGGAGAACCTTGAAATGCTGCGCAACAAGGAGATGCAGTTCGCAGTAAGCGGAAGCGTCCCGGCAGCTGACGCCTACCAGGGTGTGAAAATGTACGAGGGCAAAGAGATAAAGAATATCCGTTTCGTCACGGCTCTTTGGCCTGAGGCAATTCAGCTGATGTACAGAGTGGATTCCGGCATCAAATCTCTGGCTGATTTCAAGGGCAAGAGAATTTCTGTGGGACCGGCTGCCGGCGGAGGTGTTTTCTATCTTCCCATCATACTCAGAGAATACAACGGCATGACCTTTGATGATTTCGACCCCCAGCATCTGGGTTACGATGATTCTGTACAGGCTCTTCAGAATGGGCTCATTGACGCTTGCTATCTCGCTTCAGGATTACCGACTTCCGCCGTTTCCCAACTCTATGCAGGCCAGACAAAAGTGGGGATGATCGAGTTCTCCGATGAGGAAATGAAGCGCATGATGGATGCAGGCCCTTTCTTTTCACCCTTTGTGATACCCGAGGGTACCTATCCAAAGCAGGAGAAGCCTCTGCCCACCCTTGTCATGAAATCAGCGCTTATCTGTGATGAGAGTATTGAAGAGGATGTTATTTACAAGATGCTTGATGCCCTTTACCTGAAACATATTGAAGAGGTGCGAGGGCAACACGGTGCTCTGAAATTCGTCACCCTTGATGAAGCTGTAAAGGGTCTTACAGGAGTTCCCCTGCACGCGGGAGCGGTGAGATTTTACAGAGAGCAGGGCATTACCGTTCCTGATTCTCTTCTTCCTCCGAACATGAAATAAATACGTAGTATTTATACCATCAAAAAAAGACAGGTGCGGAGTGGTACGCACCTGTCTTTTACATAAGAGGAGCGATGTTAAGGTTGGATAATACCCCTGAAAAAAATGGACAAAAGTCATTCAACAGCTTTTTTATTGTCTTTACCGTTATTGTGTCCCTGTTGCATATTTATTACAACAGTTTCGGTCTCATAGAAGTCATTCCTAAAAGCATGATCCATGTTTCATTGATGATGGGCATAGTTTTTCTGACCAAAAGGAGAAGCTCCTCATCGAAGTCGGAGTTACCTTCTGTCCTGGACTGGATTTTATTCGCCCTCTCAATCGGAGTGGGTATATATCTGCTTGTTTCTTATGACCGGTGGGTTTATAACCTTTTGAAACCCAACACAATGGATATCATTTACGGAGTTCTCTTTATTCTTCTGGTTATAGAAGCCGCAAGAAGGACCGTGGGCTGGATTCTAACGTCAATTGGCTTAACCTTCCTTGTTTACACCTATGTCGGTCCGTGGATACCGGGAGTCTTCGCCCATGCAGGTTTTTCACCAAGCAGAATACTGGTGCGGATGACCATGACTTCTGAGGGTATTCTCGGCGTTGCGATAATGGTATCGGCGTCATATATATTCATGTTCATTCTTTTTGCCAGTTTTTTAAAAGCAACCAAAGCCTCGGATTTTTTTAACGATCTGGCTTCGGCAATGACCGGAGGAACAAGGGGAGGCCCGGCGAAAGCTGCTATTTTTGCAAGCGCCTTGACCGGAACAATTTCCGGAAGCTCCCAGGCGAATGTCGCCACTACGGGTTCCTTTACGATTCCCCTCATGATACATACCGGCTACAAGCCATATTTCGCAGCTGCGGTGGAGGCAATAGCATCCACCGGAGGTGTCCTCATGCCTCCGATCATGGGTGCCGCGGCATTTATCATGAGCTCCTACCTGGGAGTCTCCTATAACAAGATCATGCTGGCGGGAATAACCCCGGCACTTCTTTATTACTGGACACTTTTTCACATGGTTGACCTTGCGGCAGTTCGATGGAAACTGGAAGGCGTGCCTAAAGATCAGCTGCCGAATTTCAAGGAGGTTATCAAGCAGAGGGGACATCTCCTTGCGCCCCTTTTTCTGATAATAGCCTTTCTTGTCATTGGATACAGCCCCCTTTTCGCGGCCTTCGTGGGAATTGTAAGCGTCATAGTCGTATCCTTTTTCAGAAAGGATACGAGGCTGTCAATCCCTAAAATTATTCACGCTCTTTCAGAGGGAGCTATTAACGGCGCAACCATAGCCATAATATGCGCTGTTATAGGTTTTGTAATCGCTTCAGTCGGAATGACCGGTATCGGACAGACCATAGGCAACAGCATCGTACGATGGTCAGGCAGCCAGATTTGGCTGACGGGAATACTGTGTATGATAACAGCAATAGTTCTCGGCATGGGCCTTCCCGGCCCGGCATGTTACATCATCACGGCAACAGTTGCCGCTCCGGCTCTGGTGAAAATAGGCATTCCTCAACTCGGCGCCCATTTCTTTGCTTTTTATTTCGGAACCATGTCTTCGGTAATCCCTCCGGTTGCACTGACATCCTTTACCGCCGCAGCTATTGCAGGGTGCAACCCGACAAAAGTTGCTTTCACCGGGCTTTTTATTGGCACAGCCGGTTTCATTGTACCCTTCATGTGGCTCTATAA
>JAAZCN010000200.1 GCA_012513245.1 Synergistaceae bacterium
CTAGCCTAGGCTAGATCTTCTCGACGTCAGAAGCCTGGGGGCCTTTGCTGCCCTGCGTGATTTCGAAGGATACTTTCTGACCTTCATCAAGGGTTTTGAAGCCGTCGCCCTGGATGGCGCTGAAATGTACAAAGACATCATTGCCTTCATCTGTGGTGATAAATCCGTAACCCTTAGTTGCGTTAAACCATTTTACTGTTCCGTTGCTTTTCAATATGTTGCCTCCCAACAAAAAATATTATAATCGGATTTCCTCCGACCATGCAACTCTAAACTTATATTTGACACTTGTCAAGCACATTTAACTAAATATTTGCCATATATTGCCTATTGTGTTGAAATATCAGCATTTTTTTTGAACTATAATAACATTTATTAAAAACAAAAGAAAACGTTTGATATTACCAGATAAAATGGCATTAAACGAAATATTTGCTTGTAATCAGGTGTAGTTTTGATCTTTAGGAGTTGTTTGATTTAGTCTGACCTATATAATATCAAAGAATGGTCAGTAATGGTTAATATGTTTTACAAAGGAGGGCTCCTCATGGATATGAATAAACTTACACAGAAATCACAGAAAGCATTTTACGATGCTCAGAACATTGCAATAAAACATGGCCACCAAGAGGTCGACAGCGAACATTTGGCTCTTGCGCTTATAAGCCAGGAAAACGGCCTCATTCCAAAACTTATTGTCAGAATGGGCCTTCCTGCTGAAAATATCAAGAACGCTTTTGAGATAGACCTCAGGAAAAGGCCGAGAGTCTCCGGAGCAGGCCAGGAGGCCGGCAAAATTTTTGTATCACAGAGACTTTCACAATTGGTTGTCAATGCCGGGGAAGAGGCTAAAAAACTCAAAGATGAATACGTCTCAGTAGAACATATTTTTCTCGCTATGCTTTCAGAGGGAGCTTCTACCCCAACAGGGAAAATTTTCGCAACCTTTGGACTTACTAAAGACAGTTTTCTGATAACTTTATGTGAAGTCAGAGGCAACCAGAGAGTAACAACCGACAATCCCGAAGACACTTATGAAGTTCTGGAGAAATATGGTACGGATCTGGTAAAGGCTGCCCGGGACAACAAGCTTGATCCTGTAATCGGCCGCGATGAAGAGATAAGAAGGGTAGTAAGGATATTAAGCAGAAAGACTAAAAACAACCCTGTCCTGATAGGAGAACCCGGCGTGGGCAAAACAGCGATCGTTGAAGGCCTGGCAATTAGGATCCATAGGGGAGATGTTCCTGAAGGGCTGAAGAACTGCTCTATTTTTGCACTCGACATGGGGTCACTGCTTGCAGGCGCAAAATACAGGGGTGAATTTGAGGAAAGGCTCAAGGCTGTCCTTAATGAAGTAAAAAAGAGCGAAGGACAGATCATCCTTTTCATCGATGAACTACACACTATTGTAGGGGCAGGTAAGGCTGAAGGCGCTATTGATGCAGGCAACATGCTCAAGCCAATGCTTGCTCGCGGAGAGCTCCATTGTATAGGCGCAACGACACTGGAAGAATACAGAAACTATATCGAGAAGGACGCTGCTCTTGAAAGAAGGTTCCAGCCCGTATTGGTCGAGGCTCCTAATGTTGAAGACACTATCTCTATACTGAGAGGCCTCAAAGAACGTTTCCAGCTCCATCACGGGGTTAGGATACAGGACAATGCGCTTGTAGCAGCTGCTGTACTTTCAAACCGATACATCGCAGACAGGTTCCTGCCTGACAAGGCCATCGACCTCGTTGACGAGGCAGGCGCAATGATAAGGACAGATATTGATTCCATGCCGGCTGAGTTGGACGATGTATCTCGCCGGGTAATGCAGCTGGAGATCGAAGAGGCCGCTTTGAAAAATGAAAAGGACAAAGCCAGCAAAAACCGCCTTAAAACACTGCAGAAAGAACTTGCTGACATGAAAGAGAAGGCTAATACACTCCGTGCCCGGTATGAAGCTGAAAAAAAAGATATTTCTAAGGTCAGGGGCATGCGTGAAGAAATTGAAAAAGTTAAGCATGAGATCGAAAAGGCCGAGAGAGAATATGACCTGAACAAGGCAGCGCAGCTTCGTCACGGAACACTGCCCGACCTTGAAAAAAAGCTCGAAGCGGAAGAAAAAACACTTGCTTCCGGCGGCGCTCGCCTCCTGAGGGAAGAGGTAACGGTCGAGGAAATAGCTCAGATAATAGCTAAATGGACAGGCATACCTGTAACAAAGCTGATCGAGGGAGAAAGAGAAAAACTGCTCCATCTGGATTCTGAACTGCACCGGAGAGTAATAGGCCAAAATGAGGCTGTTGAACTAGTAGCTGACGCTGTTCTAAGAGCTCGTTCCGGGATAAAGGATCCCAAAAGACCGATAGGCTCTTTTATCTTTCTGGGACCTACAGGGGTAGGTAAAACTGAACTTGCAAGGGCGCTGGCAGAATCACTCTTCGATTCAGAGGAGAATATAGTAAGGATCGATATGTCTGAATACATGGAGAAACATTCTGTTTCCAGATTAGTAGGAGCTCCTCCCGGATATGTAGGTTATGATGAGGGAGGCCAGCTTACCGAAGCAGTAAGAAGACATCCATATTCGGTGGTACTATTTGACGAAATAGAAAAAGCGCATCCGGACATTTTCAACATACTGCTCCAGATACTTGATGACGGGCGTGCGACCGACAGCCATGGAAGGACTGTAAATTTCAAAAACTGTGTAATAATCATGACAAGCAACATTGGAGCACAGGACCTGATCGACGGCATGGACGCATTAACAGGCGATATCTCCGAAAGTGCGAGAGCCGAGGTAATGTCTGCCCTGAGAAGCAAATTCAGACCGGAATTCTTGAACAGGATCGATGAGATAATCTTTTTCAAGCCATTAAGGATGGAAGAGATCACCGAGATAGTGAAACTCCTCCTGAAGCTTCTGGAAGAACGCTTGAAGGAAAGGAACATCCTTCTCGAAGTTACCCCCGATGCGTTGAACATCATCGCCAAAAACGGTTATGATCCGATCTACGGAGCAAGACCACTCAAAAGATATATGCAAAAAAAGCTTGAGACACAGATCGCGCGGCTTATAATAAGCGGTGAAGCTCCTGGGGGCTCAAAAATAATTGTCGAAAATCAGGGGAACGACCTTGTTGTTCAGATTGAGTGATCTCCGGATTTAAGGAACAGTTCGCTGACTTCGAACGGCAAAATGTAGAAATTACGGGGCTGCGTAAGAATTGGTTATTTGTTGCCGACCGGATATTTATTAAATCAAACAACAAGATCAGGGAGGATATTGAATGTCACAGAACATTGAGAAGCATGAATTCCAAAGCGAAGCCAAGCAAGTCCTTGAGTTGATGATCAACTCTGTTTACTCCAACCCGGATATTTTTCTAAGGGAGCTCATTTCCAACGCGTCAGACGCACTGGATAAGCTGAGGATCGAGAGCCTAAGCAACACAGACCTTTCCGATACGGCAAAAGACGGTGAGATCAGGATCGAGATAGATAAAGAGTCAAAAATCCTGACAGTGAGCGACAACGGTATAGGGATGGAACGAGAGGACCTTGTCTCATACCTTGGCACTATTGCAAGAAGCGGGACAAAAGAGTTCGTTAAAGCGATGCAGGAAGCTGCCTCATCAAAAAACGGCGACCTTATCGGACAGTTTGGCGTAGGTTTTTATTCCAGTTTCATAGCAGCTGACAAAGTTGTCGTTGAGACTAGAAAAGCCGGTTCCGACAAGAGCTGGATATGGGAGTCCGAAGGCGAAGGCACATATACGATAAGTGAAGGAAATCGCGGATATAACGGCACAACTATAACTCTTCACATGAAAGAGAAAGATAAGGATAACGAAGCTTCAAAAGACTATCTTTCAGAATGGGCTCTGAGGGAAATAATCAAACAGTATTCTGATTTTGTCACCTACCCTATCTATCTTGAAGACAAATCAAAAGAAAAAAAAGAAGAGACGAAGGACGAACCGGTCAACTCTATGAAGGCCCTATGGACTAGGCCGGAGAGTGAGGTAAGCGAGGAAGAGTACAAAGAATTTTACCGCCACCTGTCTCATGACTGGGATGACCCGATGGAGCGCATCAACTATAAAGCGGAAGGCTCCAGTGAATTTCGGGCGCTGCTCTATATTCCATCCCGTCCTCCTGTGGATCTTTTCTACCAGGAAGGAAAGCACGGGGTCCAGCTCTACATACGCCGTGTCTTTATCATGAGCGACTGCCGCGAGCTGATACCGGAGTACCTGCGTTTTATCAAAGGCGTTGTTGATTCAGAAGATCTGTCCTTGAATATCTCACGAGAGATCCTTCAGCAGGACAGGCAAACCACTATGATCAAAAGCAGTCTGACCCGCAAAGTGCTTGATACTATCAAAAAAATGAAATCAGACCGCCCGGACGAATATAAAAAATTCTGGCAGATATTCGGCATGGTCCTCAAGGAAGGGATAATCTCCGATACAAAGAACCGTGAACAGATAATGAAACTCTGTCTCCTTGACAGCTCCAAAGGCGAAAAGACCACTCTTGAAGAGTACGTTTCAAAGATGGCGGACGGTCAGAAAAATATTTACTACATCACCGGCGGTCCGGTCAAAAACCTTGAGATCTCACCAAAGATCGAGGGGTTTAAAAAGAAAAACATCGAAGTCCTGCTGCTCGGAGATGCCGTTGACGAAATCTGGGTAAACCATGCCAGAAAATTCGATGAATATGATTTCGTATCAGTGTCACAGGAAGACATAGCACTGCCCGAAGGAAGTGAGTTCGATAGCGCAGAGGGAAAAGAAGAGCTCGAAAAAACCGGGTTCATCTCAAAACTCAAGGAATCTCTTGCTAATATGGTTGATGATGTAAAAATATCCACAAGGCTGGTTGACTCCCCTGCCTGTTTCGTCCAGAAGGGAGAGCCTATCTCACCGCAGATGAGGAACTTCTTCCGCAGCATGGGACAGGAAGTACCCGAGGAAAAGAAGATCCTTGAGGTCAACCCTTCACATCCTCTTATTAAGAAAATCGCTTCTGAGACAGAAAAAGGAAGTGCCGATGTCGCAGAGTGGGCAAATGTCCTGATGGGCCTTGCTGCGATTTGCGAAGGAGAGCCGGTTGAGGACGGAAAGAAGTTCACAAAACTTTTAACAAAACTTCTGGACAAGTAACCTTGACCAAGACCAAAATTTACCTGCCGGTGCCCGGTCTTTACCGGGCATCTTTTTTATTTGCGCTAAAACAGAGAGCCTCTGTTTCCCCCTTTCTCTGCCTCTTATCGACAAAATTCCTTTATACGAATTATTTGTTATGTTACACTTATCGAATGAAGAAAATATTATTGACCTTACTCATGATCTTTTTATATTTCGCAAGTCCGGCGGCTGCTTTTGAAAAGGCAGCTCCTATGGATTTTATTTTCAAGGGCGGGGACTACCGTGAGCGGATAACAATGGTGATAGAAGCCCCAATTACAGCAAGGATAAAGGGTCCCGAAGGCTCCTTTATATACATTGATTTCGCAGGAAGAAGCGAACTTGAAAACACTAAAACTGACGATAACGGGATAGAGACATATTCTGCGACCCCGGAATCTGTTTCCATCAGATCGGACAGAGAAGACTTTGATGTCAGTGCATTTTCTGCAGGATTGATCTACGAACCGATAACATCTTCACTTGCCTGGTTTGTGCGGTCATCTTACCCTGATCATCCTGAGGAGAAATGGACAAAAGAACTTAACGAAAACGAATATCCGTTTATCGGATTTCAGACAACAATTACAGCTGATGTAGGGACTAATGCTATCCTGGTGCAATATGCGGGGATCGTTCCCGATACAAATGAAATAGTGCTTGAAGTAACAGATGCTGACGGTCCCGATACCTTGATAAGAAAGATCATTTACCCCACTGAGGTCCCCGGCTACTTCCAGATGCCCGGAGGCGGCATTCTGGGCATCGAAAAGATAGAGACTGAAGAGGGGATCCCTATGCTCCATTATGTTTGGGCAAAGGAACCACCTCTCTAGGATCAAGTCGTGCTCTATCACTTTTTGGGCGAATACAGTAAACGTTTCTCTAGAATTACCTTACAGCGTTTTGCCGAGTTCCTTTGCCTTTTTAAGGTAGTCTGTTCCCTTGGTCTCCATTTCACCTTTTGAAAAAATTCCGGGCACGCAGATTTGCCCAAGGACTTTCCAGCCAAGATAATCTGTCGCATATTTGAACGAAGCTGTCATTCCTTCAAACTTCTCTTCTTCCCCATCACCGGCGGCTGCAAGAAGTATCGTTTTCTTATCCTTAACATTGCGGGGGGCATCTGCCGCGTAAAAAGGAATGAGACGGTCCCATACCGGCTTGATCTGGGTGCACCATGAATAAAAATAGAGAGGCGAGACAAAGACAACTACCGAAGCGGCTTCAATTTCAGGATAAACTTTGTCATTCATATCGTCGTTAAGGATACAGGGTTTCCCTGTGCTCCAACATTTACGGCAGTCCGTGCAACCCTTAAGATCCATTGAGGCAAGCCTTACCTTGCGGATCTCGTAACCTTTTTCTTTCGCACCCTCTGCAAGTGCATCTGCAAGTTTTTCAGTGTTTCCGCCAGCTCTGGGACTCCCAAGCAACATTGTAAGTACCTTTTTATTTTCCATTATTATTTCCTCCTCAAGAAATGTTTTTACTTCGACTAAATAACATTATAACGTAAGGTTCAAACATTTTCAGCCAACAGCAAGTCAATATACATCAAAAAGCCCTGCTAAGTCTAAACTCAAGCAGGGCTTTTTGATTATTTCGAACAGCTATATTTCGAACAGCTGATTTTTTTGATGGTGGGCCCATCAGGAATCGAACCTGAAACCATCCGGTTATGAGCCGGGAGCTCTAGCCAATTGAGCTATGGGCCCGAGTTTGTTAATCTATCGTTATTGCTGATACAGGACAACTGTCTGCAGCCTCTTTGGCACAGTCAGTAACTTCCTGAGAAATAACCATGGCCTTTCCTTCCTCTTCATCAAGCTTAAAAACTTTCGGACAAAGCTGAGAGCAAACTCCGCATCCTATACACTCATCGAGGTTGATCTTGATCCCCATGACATGGTCACCTCCCTTACGGCGTAAGATTCTACGCTAATAATAGAAATACGTCAAATAGAAATTTTATTTATTTTTCCTCGGCTTTTTCCCCGGTCACAAACAGCTTTGCTCTTCCTTCCTTGTGGGAAAGCGTCAGTAGTGATCTGTAAGTGGGAACCGCTTTGTTTTCAGGTTCTTCAGAAGCAATAAAGATCCCGATCCCAACAACTTCTGCGTCAAATTGTTTCGCCATGAGAAGCATTCCTGCAGCAGTACTTCCGCCTCTCATGAAGTCATCTACGATAAGCACCCTGCATCCTCTCTTCAGCTGCCTTGTGCCGATGTACATGGTTTTGACATCTCCGTTTGCGGTCGGATAATGTACTCCTACCGCGGAACCGTCACTTGGCCTGTTTCTGAAGCGGCAGACAGCGAGAGGAACTCCCATGGCATATGCAGCAAACATCGCGATCGGAATGCCTTTTACTTCAGTAGTCATTACCACATCAGGCCGGGATCCTCCAAAGAGTGAAGATGTCGCGTATCCAAGGGATAAGGCTATTTCAGGATTAAAGATAAGATCGCTGTAGTAGATCAGACCTCCGGGCAGATATCTCTCCTTGTCTGCAAGTGTCTCCGCTATTCCCTGAAGCATCTTTATTCTGTGTTCCCCTGTACAGAGAGGAATGAATCGGGCACCGCCGCTTCGTCCGCGATCGACCTGCATCTGGCCGAATCCTTCAGCCACCATTGCAGAATTGATCACTTCAACGTCGTCACTGATAACAGTCTTTGACACATTAAATTTACCTGCCAGTTCTGTTAGGGAGACAAGCTTGGAAGGAGTAAGCATAAACTTGGCCGCCAGTCTTACAAGTCTTTCTGTTCTCTGCCCTCTCATTGAGCATCACTCCAATTCCGTTATTTTTATGACCCATTCTTCACGTTCAAAAAACCGTTTTGCATTATTAAGAGTGAAACCGTCACCAAATATCATAAACAATGCACTTCCGCTTCCGGATAACCCCCAGGCAAGAGAGCCTGACTTTTCAGCAATTTTAAAAGCTGTACGGTACTCTATATGTCTCTTGGACAATGCATCCAGAAAATCATTGTGCAGAAGTCCTATTTTTTCTTTTGATATTAATTTTTCAAATATTGTAAGTATCTCTTTTCTGTATTCTTCGCTGCAATATTCGTTTTTTTTATTCTTTCTATCTCTGTCTATCTGATTATAAGCGGCTAAGGTGTCAGATCTCCATCGCGGAAAGACAAGAAGCCACCTAAGGTCGGATAAAGCACTCAAGGGCTCCATCTTTTCCCCAAGTCCGCTTACGATAGCCAAATCAGCATCCCCGGCAAGAAAAGGTACGTCTGCTCCGATCTGAGAAACGGAGCCGCTTTCAATTTCCAGTCCATAGTTCTCTTTTAGCCAGCGCAACAGTACAGCAGCGTTGCCGCTCCCTGCGCCTACTCCGCTACCGGTAGGAATTTCTTTTTTCAGACACATGTGCAACGGAGGGATATCCTGACATTTTGATCTTGCCCATTTCAATGTTCGGCTAATTATATTTTCTTCCTCTATTTTAATACCTTTTGTTTCTAAAATGTCACCTTTATTTTCATCGCCATGAGGTTGAATTGTCAACCCCTCTATCCCTTTTTTTTTCCAAAACAAAGAGATAATTTCATGATAACCGTCAGGTCTCTGAGAAAGGACTCTAAGAGTTACGTTAATTTTAATAGGGCTGATCAGTGTTTTCTTCAGGACTTTCACCTCCGGATCGGTATGCCCCGCCGGGCACACCATAAAAAAACGCCCTGGCTTCTGCCAGGGCATTTTTTTATAATTTTAAAAAAGATACTCCCCGCTTGGTTCCAGCTGCACTTCAACCTCTCTCGTCAGAAGATCCGCATAGCTGAAGGAGACTGTGCTTTGCTGAGATTCAATATAGACAGTGAACAAACTCGGATATGTTTCCTTGATGACTCCGTTTCGCTCTTCAACTTTCCTGCGACCATTCGCAGCTCTGTAAAAGATTTTAAATCCTTTGTGCAGACGCACCAATTCTCTAATGTTTTCTAAAGTTTGCGCCATACACTTCACCTCCGACTCTTAATCTGTCTATTGTACAACAAATTCAGACAAATATCAAGTTTTTAATAATTTTTACGTTAATTATAGCAATCAATTCTATGGCAACACAAAAGTTTCAAACGTCAAACTAGTCGGCTCTTTTAAGTAGGAGCCTTCTGTCACCCACCCTACGGGTAACTCCCTTACTGTCGAAATATTCAAGTAATGGAAGAATGTATTTCCTGCTGCTGTTCGTTATATCGCGAACCCCGGCCAAAGTTATCTCACCGTCTATCCCGGAAATCTTTTTCTTGAGGTCCTCTTCGAGGGTCGAAAAGAGAAGATAACCCTCACCAATAATGCTGAGATCTTTACGCTCTTTCAGATAAGTTATCATTCTGGTCATTTCTTTTTCAGATATACCAAGTGCAGATCTCGCTTCTTCTATGGAAAGCATCGAATATCCCGCCGTTATGGCAAGTTCCCTAAGTTTTAAGACCTCTGAAAAAAACTTCGCTTCATCAAATGGTTCAAATTCTGAAAGTCTGTACCTGTCTTGGTCCAAAACAAGCCACTCGTCCCTCGTAAAGATCCTGAGCAATTCTTTAACGAAACGGACGTCACTGATCATCAGGCTTTTGGAAACTTCTTCTATTTCCATTCCTTTTCGCTCAGGATGTTCTCCGTGGAATTTTTTAAGCTCTGTCCCTATGGACTCCTTAAGGAAACTTATTTTTTTTGACGAGATGTAAGTCGTCTCACCTGTTTTTATCGTTGCCATGCGCCCCTTAGCCTCAAGGCTCGATACAATGCTTTCAAGATGAGATCTATCCGTTCCAAGCAACAATAGGGCTTCCCTGACCTTCAGGATGCCCCTGTAGTCAAGGAGAGCGGCGAACTGATCCTTTTCGTTTTCTGTTTCCGAAACTTTATTTAAGAAAGCGATCAGGGATGCTTTTGATATCTTGGTCTTGGGTCTTTCTCCTGCAGGGAGCAGTACCCTGCCGCCCGCGATGGTTCTCAGCGGACTGTATGTCCGGAGTATAAAATGAGCATCATGGGAGACTGTTATCTCTTCTTCCGGGAGCAATTGAGCAGGAGCAGATTCTCCGGGCAATATCCTCTCCCTGTCTAGGAGCGAGATCCTGACGATGGTGTCTGTTGTGCCAACGTGAAGCCTCAGCCTTTGCCAGTGCTCAACAGGCTCGCTGAAGGAATTCAACACTTTTACCTGAACATCTACGCATCCTGTTGCCAAATAACTTTCAGCAGCAGTAAGCGCATCCCCTCTTTTTACTTTATCGAGTGAAGTTCCGGAGATGTTGATGGCGACCCTCTGTCCGGCATATGCAGACTCTACGTTTTCACTGTGGACCTGCAGAGACCTCACCTTGGAGACCAGACCGGACGGCATGATCTGAACATCGTCTCCCTCGGATACAGACCCTTTTATTGCTGTACCGGTCAGGACAGTACCAAAGCCCGAAATGTGGAATGCCCTGTCGACCGGCATAAAGAATGCCCCGCTTCGGTCTCTCTGCTTAGCAGAGAGGACCATCTCTTCTATCTCAGACAAGAGATGCGGTATGCCTTCTCCTGTGATCGCTGAAACGGGGATCAGTGGTTTTCCTTCGAGAAATGTCCCTGCAGTGAGCGAATATATCTCATCTTTTGCCAGCTCCAGTACTTCTTCATCGACCAGATCTATTTTGTTTATAACCGCTATGCCGTTGCGGATACCCAACAACGTGAGTATCTCAAGATGTTCTCTAGTCTGGGGCATTACTCCGTCATCAGCAGCGATTACAAGCATTACGGCGTCGATGCCTGCAGCTCCTGCAACCATCTGCTTTATAAATTTTTCATGTCCGGGAACGTCGATTATGCTTATGGTCTTTCCCGAAGGGAGATCCAGCGGTGCAAACCCCAGCTCGATCGTCATTCCTCTCTTTTTTTCCTCAAGGAGACGGTCGCAGTCAATACCTGAGAGCGCTCTGACTATGGCTGTCTTGCCATGGTCGATATGCCCGGCTGTACCAATAACGAAGGGGTATTCCCTCTTAATCACTGCCTTCTGCCTTTTCCTGATTTAGCAAAAACATCTCTTTAAATCCATCAAGTATCCATTTTTCATCTTTTTCCGAAAGGGTCCGCACGTGGAACAAGACTCGATCATCGCTTGCTCCTGCTATTACAGGTATTTCAAGTGACCTGAGCTTTTCTGCAAGTTTTCCGGCACTGCCAAGCTCCGGCAGTTTGAGTGAGACAGCATGACCGGGAAGTTCAAATCCCGGGAAAGAGCCGCCCCCTACCGTGTCCTTTACTGCAACTACATCAATAAATACTGAGCGAAGACCGGTCTTGCCCAAAAGGACTGAAAGCTTCCTTTTGAATCTCTGTGCCTGCTTCTTCATTTCCTCAGCATCCCTGTTTATCATTCTAAATGTCGGGATGGACCCCGTCTCTCCCTTGAGATAGAGCCTCAGCGTAGCCTCAAATGCTGCAAGGGTCATTTTGTCCACTCTCAGAGCCCTGAGCAGTGGGTATTTTCTCAATTTATCGATCAGCCGGGCAGATCCTGCTATGACTCCTATCTGCGGGCCTCCCAAAAGCTTGTCTCCTGAAAAAGTGACCAGATCCACCCCTGCTTCGATGCATGATCTGACAGTAGGATCTTCTTTTTGAATTTTGATGTTAGGCTCGGTTAGCATTCCGCTTCCGAGGTCTTCCATAAAAATGATCTTATTGTCGTGGGCAAGTTTCGCAAGTTCTTCACGGGGAACAGAAGAGGTAAAACCCTCTATGATGAAGTTAGACGTGTGGACTTTGAGTATCATTGCAGTCTCTTCGGTAAGAGCAGATTCAAAGTCATGGAGATGAGTCATGTTTGTGGTTCCGACTTCAACCATTTTACTGCCCGAAAGTGCCATTATCTCGGGTATCCTGAAAGAACCTCCTATTTCCACAAGTTCTCCCCTTGAGATAACAGCTTCCTTTTCTTTTGAAAGAGCCCCGAGACAGAGTATTACGGCCGCGGCATTATTGTTGACCACTATCGCCGCCTCTGCTCCGGTGAGACGGCACAAAAGCCACTCAACATGGTCGTTCCTTTGTCCCCTGGATCCGGTTTCAGGAGAATATTCCAATGTAGAATAGCTCCCTGCAACACTTTCTACTGCCTCAACAGCTTCTTTGGCAAGGAGAGACCTCCCCAGATTGGTATGAAGGACCACTCCGGTAGCGTTGACGACAGGTTTCAGGCTTTTGTGCGCTCGGACTTTCAACCTCTTCTCCGCTTCAGCAGTGATCTTTTCTGTATCAAAGGCCACATCGGGGTCATTGAGGATTTTCTCCCTCTGTTCATCGAGCACCACTGAAATGATCGATTTTACTGAATCACGGCCTATTTCAGTCTCGTATTTTCCTATCCAGGGCATCGAGAGTATGCTGTTCATGGATGGTATGTTGCGCATAGCATTCTGGATCTTTTCTTTCAAAGAGAACCCCTCCTGCCGGTCTGTTAAAAATATTAAGATCATAAAATAACAAAATTAAATTACGTTCCCGAACAAAATAAAAACAAGGACATCTACACGAAACATTATAAAGTACACATGATGAGAATCAAACCAGTTCTGACCAAATTCTGTTTGCTACCCTCATGCCTTTTAATGTGAGAGAAATATTTTTTTCTGAAATAATATAAAGATCTTCCGGAAACCATCTAAGCTTTTCAATTATCTTCTGCTCTTCCATGATCCCATACTTGCCGGAAAACTCTTCCCTGTCTATCCCTTTTGTCATCCTCAACGCAAGTATCGCTGCTTCCGATGCCCTTTTCTCTTTGCAAAGCCTCTCGCCTGAGACAATTACGCCATTGCCCCTGTTGAGCATTTTGGAGTAACTGCTAATTCCGGATACATTTTTATAACGCCAGCCCTTTAGACAGCCTGAGGCTCCGGGACCGATCCCCAGATACTCCCCTTCTTCCCAGTAGTTGATATTATGTCTGCTCTCATGTCCCTCTTTGGCAAAATTAGCAATTTCATACTGAGCATAACCTTTCCGAGGCATATACCACTGAGCCCACCTGTAGGGCAAGTAACCGTCAGAAAGATCCTCCTCCGGCATGGATTCCCACAAAGTACCCGGTTCGAGTGCAAGCTGATACAAAGAGATATGGTCTATTCCTGACCTTACCGCCTGGCTGAGAGTTCTTGCCCAATTTCTAAAGGTCTGTCCGGGTAGTCCGAACATAAAATCTGCGCTGACAGAAAAACCTGATGCAAGAGATGCGGATACCGCTTCATATGCCTGAGATGCACTGTGAAGCCTTCCAAGCTGCTGCAGCTCGGCATCGTCAAAACTCTGGGCTCCTATGCTTACCCGGGTAACTCGCCAATCACGCCAAAAGAGCAGATGGTCAGCCTTTAAAGAGTTCGGATTGGCTTCGACAGTGACCTCTGCGTCCTGCATAAAGGTGAAATGTCTGTCTATTATCTCTGCCAGCCTGATCCATTGTGGTCCATTGATGACAGTAGGAGTGCCTCCGCCTATGTAGCATGTTGCAAGCGACGGTTTACCTATGCGTTTTTCCCACCACTTGAGCTCTTTACTGAGCATCTCAAGCCAGAGATCCGTCTCTCCATCCGAGGGTACATTGCTCTCAAAGGCACAGTAAGGGCATTTTCGCTCACAAAAAGGAACATGTATGTAAAGAGAGAGCCCCCCCGCGGGAGGCTCAAAAGGGTTTATGGTTTGGTTCATTATTTAGACTCCGACTTTGTGACATCCATGAACGCGAGGAAAGCTTCCTGCGGAATAGAGACCCTTCCAACCTGTTTCATGCGTTTTTTTCCCTCTTTTTGCTTTTCAAGGAGTTTCCGTTTCCTGCTTATGTCTCCTCCGTAGCACTTGGCGAGAACATCTTTTCTTACTGCCTTTATGTTCATTCTTACGATAACCTTTTTGCCTACTGCAGCCTGAACAGGTATTTCAAAAAGCTGCCTCGGAATAAGTTCCTTAAGTCTTCCCACAATTGCATGTCCTCTGTGGTAAGCCTGGTCCGTATGGCAAATAAAGGAAAAAGCGTCGACCGGTTCATCCTGAAGAAGAAGGTCGACCTTCACAAGGTCAGCTGCCCTGAAACCCGTATGATCATAATCTAGTGACGCATAACCTCTGGTACAGGACTTAAGCCTGTCGTGGAAATCAAGTATGAACTCTGCCAAAGGCATGTCGTATGTAAGCCTGACTCTTTCAGGTGTTATGTAGTCCATTCCGACATACGTACCTCTTTTTTCTTGGCATAGCTGCATCGCGGCTCCCACAAACTCTTCAGGGATAAATACCGTCAGCTTTATGTAGGGTTCCCTTATCTCTTCAATTTTTTCCAGATTAGGGAAATCTGATGGCTTATGAGCTTCAATTACGCTCAGATTGGTCAATACGATCTGATATACAACGTTTGGAGCTGTGGCAACAAGATCTACCCCGAATTCACGGCTTAATCTTTCTTTTGCTATCTCCATATGCAGAAGCCCCAGGAATCCGCAGCGGAAACCAAACCCGAGCGCGGCGGAATTTTCCGGTTCAAAGCTTAAAGCTGAATCGTTTATCTGCAGTTTTTCAAGAGCTTCCCTTAGCTGGTTTATTTCCTCTCTCTCAACCGGGTAAAAACCGCAGAAAACAACGGGTTTTACTTTTCTATAACCCGGCAACGGACTGGCAGCAGGACGTCTTGACTCTGTTATGGTATCCCCTACACTCGCTTCATCAATAGATTTTACGCTTGCCGCCAGATAACCTACTTCTCCCGGGCCAAGCTCGGAGACCTTTTCCATGTTAGGCTTGAAAACACCTACTTCATCCAGTTCATAGTCACGTCCTGTTGCCATAAACTTGATATTTTTGCCTGCCTGAAGGGTCCCGTTGACCACTCTGACATAGCATATGACACCTTTATAATTATCATATACCGAATCAAAGATAAGAGCCTGCAGAGGCGCGTCGGGGTCTCCTTTGGGAGGCGGCACATCACGCACTATACGCTCCAGAAGGTCCGCTATTCCCTCCCCTGTCTTTGCGCTCACGTTGATAGCATCATCGGCGTTTATTCCGATAATTTCTTCGACCTCTCTTTTTACCCTTTCTGGCTGGGCTGAGGGTAGGTCTATCTTGTTTAATATAGGTATTATCTCAAGGTCAAGATCTATCGCGAGATAACTGTTTGCGACAGTCTGTGCTTCCACGCCCTGTGCGGCATCGACTACAAGTACAGCTCCCTCGCAAGCTGCAAGTGAGCGGGAGACCTCATAAGTAAAATCGACATGACCCGGAGTATCTATTAGATTCAGAACATATTCCTGCCCGTCTTTTGCTTTGTAGTTCATCCTTACAGGGACAAGCTTGATAGTTATGCCTCTCTCTCTTTCGAGATCAAGCATATCAAGCAGCTGAGCCTTCATATTGCGCCCTTCTATCGTACCTGTCTCTTCCAGCAATCGGTCTGCCAGTGTAGACTTACCATGGTTGACATGGGCTATTATGCTAAAATTACGGAACCTATCAAGGATCATCTATGTCACTCCTTCAATCAACAGCATATTGTAACCGAAAAAGCACCTCTTTATCAATCATTTTTCATAAATTCATTCTTTTTAACGATATACAATTTTGCAAAAGAGATTATGCTAATCAAATCAGTACGAGAGGGGCGATTAGATTGAACCGTAAAAAAGTAAATATTTTAGCAGTTTCGCTGTTTTTGATACTTGCAATACAAATCTCTGCTTTTGCGCAGGATTGGCCGATGTTTCGCGCTAACAGCCAAAGGACCGGGAATGTAGATCATGATATATCCAAGGTCAATTTTATAGGCAAAATAGATTTGACTGTAAATATTCCTGACGCTGTGAGATCTTCTCCTGCCATTTTCAACAACTCAATAATTTTTGGCTCCAACAACGGCAACATTTACTCAATGGACCTCTATTCCGGAAAAATCAAATGGACCTTCCCTACCGGCAATTGGGTAGTATCTTCACCCGCGATCGTTGACGGCAAGGTGTTTATTGGAAGCTACGACAGCAAGATGTACTGTCTGGACGCCGGAACAGGGAAAATGGTATGGAAGTTCACCACTCACAACAGTATCCATTCTTCACCCGCAATCGCAGACGGCATAGTCTATTTCGGATCTAATGACGGGTTTGTCTACGCCGTCGATATCAAAACCGGGTGGCAGAAATGGAGGTACAAAACAGAACGCGCAGTCCAGGGTTCTCCTGTGGTCTCAGGCGGTGTGGTCTACGTAGGAAATGACGAAGGCAAGCTTTTCGCTGTTGACGCCGCCTCCGGTAAGCTCAAATGGCGCGCAATTGTCGGCGGTGCAATCGTTTCTGCGCCGGCTGTCAAGGATGGGCATCTCTACTTCACAAGCCGGGACGGCAAAATATACTGCGCAAGGATCAAACACCAGGCGGTAATATGGAACTACGACTCAAAAGCGCAGATAGAAACATCACCTCTTGTAGAGGACGGAAGAGTAGTCTTCGGGAACATCAAGGGATGGGTAACCTCTCTTAACGCCATGACCGGTTCGTTGGTGTGGAAATATAAGGCGAATCAGTCGGTATTTTCTTCTCCCGCAGCATCTTCAGGAAAAATATTTTTCGGGACTAACAGCGACGTGCTTGTCTGCCTTGACGAAAAAACAGGAAACGTTGTCTGGAGAGCTCCCGTTAACTCTGATGTCCTTACAACTCCGGTCATAGCAAAAGACAGGATCGTTGTGGCGGGAGCTGATGGGAAGATTTACACTCTTAAATAACTGCAATTGGGATTTATAGCGGCGCTAACTTAGCAAAGCTTGTGGAGCCTCGCTTCGACGTATTGGTATACGCCTTCGTGTGGCTCCACTACGCATTGCGTCGTCATCACTCGCTATAAATCCCAATTGCGCTGGGGCATCTCGCGGCGC
Source organism: Synergistaceae bacterium (assembly GCA_012513245.1). Next base: position 17,135 of record JAAZCN010000200.1, read on the forward strand.
TAACTTAGCAAAGCTTGTGGAGCCTCGCTTCGACGTATGATTAATACGATGGCGAAGTGCGGCATGAAGATGCCGCACTTCCCGCCGAAAGGATTTACCGGCAACTTCCCGCGGCGGGCAACATGCCGCTGTCCCCGGTTTAAACCGGGGACAGGCCGTTTAACATAAAAATCGTCTTATAAAGCACGCCGAAGGCGATGCCCATGGCTTTTTCGTCAAAATCAAAATGGTCATTGTGGTGTCCGGC
>JAAZCN010000201.1 GCA_012513245.1 Synergistaceae bacterium
GCAAAAAAAAGATGCACACTATCGAACGCATTGCAAAATTCCATCTTGAATTTGAGGGGATCCATCCCTTCATTGACGGCAATGGACGTACGGGCAGGCTTTTGATGAACATGGATCTTATCCAAACGGGATATACTCCGATCGATATAAAGTTCTCTGAGAGGAAAAAATATTACGATGCATTTGATTCATATTATAGGGATAAAAATGCTGATGCTATGACCGGTCTGATCGCCGGATATATCAATGACAGGCTCGACCACTATCTAAAAATATTAGAAGAAAGCGGATAAATCATATATCCTGGACATGAACGCAAAGTGAGATGGCCCGCGGTCTGATCCACGGGCCATCTCACTTTTTACCGTACCTCAGGGAATGTCCTTGATTTTTACTGTTACTTCATTATTGGGGCATCCTTAACATAAACGGTTATTTTTTAGTCTACATCGATATTGATCGCTGTACTTGTCTTTTCTGCCTTAGGGACGGTTATTTTCAGAAGCCCGTCGCTCAGCTTAGCTTTTATGCCTGAAGCGTCCGCATCAGCCAGATGGATGGTCCTGCTCATCGACACAGAGCGTCTTTCTCTGTGGATGTAATTCTTGTCCTTTTCCTCTGTGCTCTCGTTTTTAGTTACTGAGATAGTGAGCTTTTCATCATCCAATCCGAGCTTTATGTCCTCTTTGCAGAGGCCAGGCATTTCGGCTTCGATAAGATACTCGTTCCCGCTGTCCTGAACATCTACCTTGAATGTGTCATACGCCAGAGTGCGCCTCATGGGCCAGTCGCTTGAAAAAAAGTCATCAAGCACATTGTAAAAGTCCTCCAGCCCGGTCTTTGTTGCGAGATCCCTGCTTCTTCTGTTGAAAGGTACCAGTCCAACCATGTTTAACAACTCCTTTATAATTTATTTTTTTCTGTTAGCACTCTACCCTGCCGAGTGCCAATATAGTTTATCACTTGTGTTATTCTTTGTCAAGATAGAATTGGTCACTTATTGTCAAACAAGTATTTTCTACGATATATATATAATATATACATTGACATGTGTCGATATGTGGTTTATATTTTATCCTCAGATAGTTTGAATTTGTATTATCTTCACCAAAAAGACAGGGGGAAGCAACATGGCTGGATGTTGTGCAGAAAAGTGCGAGGAATGCTGTTCCTGTGAGAGTAAAAAAGTCCTAGTCGAATATCTTTATCTGGACCTTGGGACCTGTGACAGATGTATAGGGACTGATGCCGTGCTTAAAGAGGCACTGAAAGAAATCGGGCCGGCACTTTCATGTGCAGGATATGAGGTCGAATTTAAGAAAAAAGAAATATCATCTAAGGAGATGGCAGAAGAATACCGTTTTCTCTCTTCTCCTACCATACGTGTCAATGGAATGGATATCTGTGCGTCGGTAGCAGAGAACAGCTGCGGGTGCTGCAGTAATATCAGCGGTACGGATGTCGAATGCAGAGTCTTCGAGTTTGAGGGAGAGGATTATGAAGTCCCTCCGAAAGAGATGCTGGCTTCTTCGATCCTCAGGGCTGTTTTCGCACCAAAAGAAGAGTGCTGCTGCGGAAAGTACTCAATGTCAGAAAATATAATAACTTTCTTTGACGGCAAAGAGAAAAAATCAAATTGTTCCTGCGGATCAAACTGCTGCTGAGATGATTTCGAATATTTTGATTTGTGAAAAAAGATTATATGACTGAGATCCTTCAAAGCATATCCCTGTTGATAGAAAATAACGTATGGCTTGCGCCCTTTCTTGCATTTGCAGCAGGAGCACTGACATCCCTTACGCCTTGCTCGGTATCAAGTGTTCCTCTGGTAATAGGATATGTCGGAGGAGCTGCCGGAAGCGACACCCGAAAAGCTTTTCGTCTCTCACTTGTTTTTGTGCTTGGATCAGCGCTGACTTTTACAGCATTGGGAACAGCTGCATCAACTGCGGGTATGTTCTTCATGGGGGCTGCATCCTGGTGGTATCTGATCCTTGGATCATTGATGGTGCTCATGGCACTGCAGACATGGGGGATATTTGAGATCATCCCCTCAAGCTATCTAATGTCAAAAAACAGAAAGAAGGGATACCTTGGAGCTTTCATAGCCGGTATCCTGGGAGGGATATTTTCCTCCCCCTGCTCGACTCCGGTACTTATAGCGCTTCTTGCAATAGTTGCAGGAAAGGGCAGCATCATATGGGGAGCTTCGCTCCTCATACTTTACTCTATAGGCCATGGTCTGCTTGCGCTTGCTGTCGGCACATCCTTCTCTTTTGCTCAGAAGCTGTCCGAGAATATTGAGGAGAGCAGGGCAGGCTCTATCATCAAGCTGGTCCTGGGAGCTCTTATCCTTCTGGCGGGTTTTTACATGCTTTACCTTGGCTTTTGAGGTCGAACAAATTGTTTTTTTGTTGATGTTCTTTCAGTTGGTCTTAGTATCCTCTTTTGGGTCTTCTGTATTGTTGTTTTCAGGTCCTTCGATCTCTTCTATTTCAAAATCCCCGCAGCAACAGCATGAATTTTTCTTTTCGTGATCGCCTTTTCCAAACAGTTTTGCAAACAGTCCGGGTTCTTTATCGTCTGCCATAATAGTAAACCTCCTTTATTAAGTTTATTACTTCAGTTTTTCTATAATGCAATAGCGTTAAAAATATAGCCTCCCGTTACTGCTGTGAGAAAGATAATTGCTACAATAGCCGCAACAAGTTTTTTTTTGAAAATTCCAGCCAGCATGCTCATTTCGGGTATTGCCATTCCGGCTCCTCCTATGATGAGGGCTATTACAGCTCCGACGCTCATGCCCTTTTGCATAAGTGCCAGGCCAATAGGTATTGCAGTTTCCGCACGGATATAGAGAGGGACTCCGATAGCCGCAGCGACCGGAATGGCAAGAGGGTTATCCGGTCCGGCAAATTTTAAAACAAAATCTCCGGGTAAGTAGCCGTAGATGGCCGCTCCTATCCCGACACCTATTAGAAGATAGACTAATACGCCCCTGAAATCACCCAACGCTTTTTGAAACGACAGGATCAATTTGTCCCTGAAAGAATTGGGGATCTCCTCTTTTTCGGCATTCCCGCCATATTTGATGCGAACGTGTTTGACCAGTTTCCCCCCACCGACCTTTTCCAGTATTACTCCAAAAATAACTGCACAGATGAATGTGACAAAAAGATAGACAAGAGCTGCTTTCGTACCCATCAATACCACCATCATAGTCAATATTATCGGATTCATAAGCGGCGAAGAGATAACAAATGACATTACAGCTCCGAAAGGTATGCCAATTTCAAGAAACCCCAGTGTTAAAGGGATAGTGGAACATGCGCAAAATGGTGTCAGTGATCCGATAAGCGCACCAACGAAATTACCGAATATTCCCTTCCCGGACATGTATCTTTTGATCTTCTCCTGAGGCACATACATAAGTATCAAAGCGACCATAGTACTGATCCCAAGAAAGAGTACGGTAAGTTCTGCCGTTATAAAAACAAAGTATTTGACTGTTTCCAGAAGAGTGTTCATTGTTTCATCCCCATCTTTTCAAAGGCAGCTTCAAGCTGCTCTTTTGTCAAACTTCCCTGATGTGCCGTTAATATATGTTTGCCATCCTCGTTGCGCGAAAGGACATTTACATCAAAAGGCGGTTTTGTTTCGAGGAGCAGGGGGCCTCCTTTCGCTGTGAAGAAAAATTGTGTGGGTATCACCTGAAGCGGGAATCCTTCGGCAGCCTCGGGGTATTTCCACACATCAACAAATTTTATGATCACTCTGCCTTGGTATTTTTTGTTCAATGCTTCCAATACGGGTGCCATTTTTTTACATGGAATACAGCTGTCAGCTCCGAAATCGATAAGTATCGGCAGACCATAGGATCTAAGTTTCTCAAGATCTATTGAGGTCGTGTGAAGGGAAAAATCTGCCTTAAGCCGGTCTGACTCTATCAAAGCCTTTTTGCTGTTGTTTTTGACCAGCCAGATCGAAGCTACCGCTATAATTATTACAAGCACCAGGCCTATCTTTGTTAAATTGGAGAACTTGCCTTTCTCAGCCAACTTTATCAACTCCCATATCTGACTTTGATCACATTTTTACTCGTGGTGGTGTTTTACAAGATCAAATAAATACACCTTACATAGATGGTAGTCTATATTACTCTATTATGAGAGTCAAGGAATTTTCATGGGAATCTATCTATACAGAATCTATCTATACTAATTGACAAAAAGAGCATATGTGGTAAAATTGCCACATAGATGGGGGTGAAAACACTGATGGCTAATAAAAAAACAGTGCTGGAACAAAAAGTAGCGATACTTAAAGGGCTTGCCCATCCTGTCCGGCTTTCTATAGTGGAGACTCTTGCCGGTTCGGAAATGTGCGTATGCGATATCGCCGAGATGTTTCATTTCGACAGAACGACGATAAGCAAACATCTGACACTGATGAAGAACCTGGGGATACTTGAAGATAGAAGAGAAGGTCTAAATGTCTATTATAGCCTTAGGATACGCTGTCTTCCATCAATGCTTTCATGTGTTGAAAAGGTAGTTCAAGGCAAAAACCCCGAAACTGTATTTGTAATGGAATGCTGCGGGAAATAAATCTTGAGAGGAGAAAAAATATGAAGGTACAGATACTTGGAACAGGATGCCCTAAATGCAAGAAACTTGTAGAACTCACGGATCAGGCTGCTAAAGAGCTGGGTCTTGAATTGGAACTGGAAAAGGTGACAGAAGTTGCGAAAATAATGAACTTTGGCGTAATGTCGACCCCGGCACTTGCTATAGACGGGAAAGTAGTCCTGGCAGGACACCTTCCTGCATATGAAAAGATAAAAGATATGCTTGCAAAGGCTGGCTCCGTTCAGGAACCGGAGGCCGAAGAAACAGGCGGTTGCAGTCTCTGAGGCTAGCTTAATGCGGGCGGTGCCCGTGTGATGACTCCCCGCAGATGCGGGGACTTTCTTAAAACAACTACGTGCAAAAAACGCCACATTAAATAGAGAGAGATGGAGTTGATAAAACATGAGTGATCGTAAAAAATTTTTGTGGATAGCAGGGTTTTTCCTTGTTTTCTACTTTCTTCCGGAAGGAAATGAACGTGTAGCGGCGGGGCTGACAGAATCTATTGCCATGATGTCTGATTATGCGAGGGAACACGTACTTCTCTGCCTCATTCCCGCATTCTTCATAGCCGGCGCTATTTCTGTATTCATAAGTCAGCAATCTGTTATGAAGTATCTGGGGGCAAAAGCAGAAAAATGGATAGCTTACTCTGTGGCATCCGTATCCGGCACTGTCCTTGCAGTTTGCTCATGCACGGTACTTCCGTTATTTGCGGGTATCTACAAAAGAGGTGCGGGACTTGGACCCGCGACTGCCTTTTTATATTCCGGTCCTGCAATAAATGTCCTTGCTATAGTACTTACCGCCCGTGTACTCGGGCTTGAACTGGGAATAGCCAGAGCAATAGGCGCTGTTATTTTCAGCGTTGTTATCGGGCTTCTTATGGCTGCTATATTTGGGAAAGAGGAAGCGGCCAGGCAGGAAGAATTTGCTCAGTTTCCCGAAGAGGATAGCGGCAGGCCTCTTTGGAAGACTGTAACATATATGGCAGGCATGGTCGTATTTCTTGTTTTTGCCAACTGGGCTGCTCCCAAGACACCAAATTCCCTCTGGGAAAACGTTTACAAAATGAAATGGATACTTGCCGGGGCGGGACTTACTGTAACTGTGCTTACCTCACTTACATGGTTCAACAAAGAAGAGAGAGGGGAATGGTTCAGCTCAACATGGGGGTATGCGCTTCAGGTCGTGCCTCTGTTGTTCGCCGGCGTTCTGGTCGCCGGATTCCTTCTCGGTCGCCCCGGGCATGAAGCCCTCATTCCGAGCCGCTATGTAGCAATGCTGGTCGGAGGTAATTCTGTCGGGGCAAACTTCTTTGCTTCTATAGCCGGAGCGTTCATGTATTTTGCTACTCTGACGGAAGTTCCGATACTCCAGGGACTTATAGGCGCCGGAATGGGAAAAGGTCCGGCATTGGCGCTTCTTCTTGCAGGCCCCGCGCTTTCACTGCCAAGCATGCTCGTAATAAACAGTATACTTGGTCCTAAAAAGACCGCAACTTATGTGACACTGGTTGTAGTACTCTCGACAATTGCCGGAATGATATTCGGCGTGTTATCTTCCTGAAATAATGACCTTGAGCAGCTAAACTCTTAAAGGAGTGATCAATATGTTAAGAACGATCCTCGCTGCAATTGATACGAAAAAAAGAGATGATGACGTAATTGCCAACATTTTGACTTTAGATCCGTCTAAAGTTGAAAAGATAACATTGCTCCACGTGAACGATGAGAGATTCGGAAAACGAAATATTTCTGAAGACGAAAAACAAATATTTGAAAAAGCTCATAAAGCTCTTAGAGAGCGTGGATTCTCAGTGGAGCCTCTGATGGTGACGGGTGTGCCATTTGATGAGATAGTCGATGGATCTAAAAAAAGGAAGGTCTCTCTTATTGTCACAGGTGCCGGAAACAATCCTAGATGGAAAGATTTTCTTTTTGGTGAAACGGTTGAACGAGTCTTAGAACTATCTTCTCTGCCGGTAATGGTGTGCAGGAAAAACGACTCCGGACGCCACATATTAAGCCACTTACTTATCGGTGTTGATTTTTCCAATGGATCTTACCATGCAGTGAAAGTGGTCAAAAGTATAGCGGAGCAGAAATTGGCGGGGATAGAAAAGATAACACTGCTTCATGTGCATGAAAAGACAACGATGGATCTTCTCATGAAGTATGCTGCAAAAGAGCAGATTGCTAAGGAAATATCGCTTGAGAACGATCATTTAAACGAAATTTCTGACTCTCTTGTGGAGTTGGGGATCGAAGAAGTAGATACGGCCATGTCTTTAGGGAGGCCAGCAGAGGAAATAGTGAAAACCATTAAAAATATAGGTCCCTCACTAACAGTCATTGGGGCTCAGGGAACAGGAAACTCTGCGATGTGCCGAATTGGAGCTACCGCATCGCGGATAGCTCAGTTTGCATCATCCTCTGTTCTGATAATTCCTCCCGAGCCTTCAGACCGTGTTGTCTGTTAACGATCCTAAATCACATAGGTCGTGAATAATTATGGATATAAAACATATTAATGGTAAAAGCAATGTAAAAATTGACCACTGCGATTTACATACTAGCAGCCATTCTGACGTCTGCATATTGTAAAGGACGTGCTATCCTCTAATGATAGTTCATAAAAAATGGATCTATGGCTATCATAAAACTCAACTTTCCCACATGCTTTTGATAGGGCCGTTTTCCGTCAGAAAAACATATTAGATCAACAATAGTGCTCGAACCATTTTGAGTGCGCTTTGAGATCGGGAAGCGAGTGACTTTGAACTTTGGCTATGACTAAGTACGTAACCTAAGACAAGGACCCTCCCCGCTCAGGAGCATACGGGGATGACGGATAGGGGCTTTTTCCGCCCTTTTTAATAATAATCGTTTGACCGCGATTACAATTGCTCACGCGACCGTATTGGTCGCAGTTTCACAATTGTCCTGTTGAGGATGGCAAAGAGGGTCGTTTTTGAGGTTTAACAATTGATTTGCAATCGATTTGCAACTGACTCCCCAACCGAC
>JAAZCN010000032.1 GCA_012513245.1 Synergistaceae bacterium
CGGGGGTCGTGAGCGGGAAGGGTCAGCCCTTTGACATGGACAGCAAATTTATCTGTCCCGGGCATCCTTGCGGCCATTCCGGCTACTCCTAGACCAAGGAGTTTTCCGACGCCTTCGGCTTTGCATATCTTTTCTGTCAGTGCAACAAGGGCCTCTGCATTTCCCCATTCCGCACTGATACCGTCAAGTTCATCCGATGAAAGAAATCCCTTTTCATAACATTCCATCGCCATGGCGATCGCGCTGCCTGTCTCTATAGTGTCAACGCCATGCCTGTTGCAGAGGTCTGCTGCGTAGGTTATTGCCTCAAGATCGTTCACCATGCAGGAACCACCCATAAGGCCAAGCGTTTCATATTCCGGGCCTGCACCTTTGACCCCGGCCCATCTTCCGCTCTTTATCTCTACATCACGGCCGCATCCGATCGGACACGACGCGCAGTAGTAGTTTTTCTTCAGTATGGTGTCAGCCATCACCTGTCCTGTAATTTTTTCTGCATCGGGCCAGTTGCCCCTTCTCCAGTTCTGGACAGGCAGGTCGCCCATTTTTTCAGCTGCGGCAGTTCCTCCTGCTGTCCCGAGCAGGTGTATCCCCTTTGTCTTTTCAACGATGATAGGAACCATCTTCTTCTGCTGGACCATCAGCCTTTCAGGATCAGCGACCTCTGTATCTCTATTTCCTATGACGGCTACGGCTTTGAGTTTCTTGGATCCCATAACAGCTCCGAATCCGCACCTTCCGCTCATACGAGCGTTTTCACCGTCATGACCTATACAGGATATGGGCACCAGTCTTTCTCCCGCTATGCCTATGCAGGACGTCTCACATGAGGGTCCGAACCGTTCCTTAATATGTTTGTCGGTATAGAAGGTATCATTGCCCCACAGGTCTCCTGCGGGCTCTATAGAGACATTCTCGTCCCTTATCACAATGATCACAGGTTCGTCAGATATTCCTTTGACTATTATGCCGTCCCAGCCTGAACGTTTGAGCGCAGTTCCAAACCTGCCGCCTGCGTCGCTCTCGCCAAATATCCCCGTAAGTGGTGATTTGGAAGTAATCTGGTGACGCCCGGAGGTCGGCACCTTGGTCCCTGTAAATGGCCCTGTCATCCATATTATCGGGTTATCAGGACCAAGAGGGTCTGTTTCAGGGCCTGTCATGTCAAACAACAGCCTGGCCCCTATACCGCTTGCTCCTATGTATTGCCTGTAGAGCACTTCATCGGGAGTTATTATATTTATAGTTCCGTCGGACAGGTCAATGGAAAGGATCCTGCCCCAATATCCTTTCATGCTAGTATCCCAGTTCTTCGCCGACTATTATGACATGGCACTCGCGCCCAATGGGAGGGCGTTCCATCATCGTCACTATCCTGCATACCCTGTCGGGGCTGTTGCAATTGATACAATGGCCGACTGACGCACAGGGAGCCTTGCCGTTAAGCCGTATCACATTGGGCGGGGTAGCTGTATTGCGTACCCGTTTTAGAGCTGTCTCAAGATCAGGAGTGATCTTATTTATCCCAACGATATAAAGCAGCTTGCCGGGCGCCCAGGCCATAGCTCCCACTCTGTTTCCTGTACCGTCGATGTTTACGAAGACTCCCTCATCGGCGGTAAGCGCGTTAGTGCTTGTTACAAACCAGTCTGAGGAAAGTTCCTCCAAAAACCTGGCAGCCTTTCCTTCCGGTTTGAGATCCGGGTCCCAGTGGACAGAAATTTTTGAGCCTCTTTTTTTTAGCTCGTCGATCAGACCTATCTGCCTGACAGTTACCGTACCCGGGACTCCAACGGAAGCACCTTCAGGTATAAGTTTGAGCACCGACTTGAGGGCATCTTCTTTATCAGTAACGAAAGAGGCAGAGTACCCCAAACTGTTTAATTTTTTGCAGACAGTTTCTCCAAGTTTTTCATATCCTTTTATTATCGCTTCGTTCATATCCACAGCTCTCACTCCTTCACGTTATCTCAATACAAATTAATATGCTACAATCATACAGTTTTTACTTTTAACGGTCTATACTTATCCAATCAATTACTTGTCAAGGAGGACTGATCTTGAAAAACTCAGCGATCATGAAAACCGCAAAAAAAGAGACATACATAATAATCGGCCTTTATATTCTCTTTTTTGCTTGGTGGTATTTGACAGCATACGGTTTCGGGGACGATCCCTCCGAGTACAGATACATATTTGGTTTCCCGGAATGGTTCTTTTACAGCTGTATAGTCGGATACATCGGTGTCTCAGTCCTTCTGTGGGTCTGCGTCAGATTCTTTTTCACTGACATAGACCTTGAAGAAGAGAAAGAGGACATGAAAAATGATTGACCGTGCAGGTATGATACTGCCTCTCGTCCTCTATCTTGCGCTCATTATGGGCATCGCATTATGGGGAAACACATTCTCAAGAAAAAAAACAGACACAGCAGGATTCATGGAGGAGTATTTCATAGGCAGCCGTTCTATGGGTGGATTCGTCCTCGCAATGGCTGTGATAACCACCTACATCAGCGCAAGCAGTTTCGTAGGAGGGCCGGGTGTGGCTTACAAAGTCGGGCTCGGATGGATACTCCTTTCGATGATACAGGTCCCCACCGCCTTCCTTACTCTAGGAGTACTGGGCAAAAGATTCGCTCTGATCGCTAGGAGGACAAAAGCTGTTACGATAACCGACTTCCTCAGGGCACGTTATAACAGTGACTACGTTGTGATAGCTGCATCGGTCGCACTTCTTGTCTTTTTTATGGCCTCCATGCTCGCGCAGTTCATAGGCGGAGCAAGACTTTTTGAGGCGATAACAGGATACTCATATCGGACAGGTCTTATTATCTTTGGAATAACTGTCATAATCTACACGACTGTCGGAGGCTTCAGGGCAGTCGTTCTGACTGATACTATCCAGGGCATTATGATGATATTTGCATCTGTTGCACTTCTCTTTGCTGTGACCTCGGCAGGGGGTGGAGTTGCCAATATAATGGACACTCTGAGATCGATCGACCCCGGTCTTCTTACGCCGGGCGGAGCCGGAGACTCCATCCCCAAACCCTTCATACTTTCATTCTGGGTACTGGTTGGATTCGGGATACTCGGTCTGCCTCAAACCACTCAGAAATGCCTCGGTTTCAAAAATTCAAAATCGCTGCACAATGCCATGATAATAGGTACATTCGCAGTAGGTTTTACGATGCTCGCAATGCATCTCATAGGCGCCATGGGAAGAGCAGTTCTCCCCGGGATCGAGGTTGGTGACCTGGCTGTGCCGACCCTTACCGTTAAACTGATGTCACCGTTTTGGGCAGGAATATTCATTGCAGGACCGCTTGCCGCGATAATGTCCACTGTCGACTCGATGCTTATTATGTGTTCTGCAGCTATAGTCAAGGATTTATACTTCTACTACGTTGCAAAGAACGACCCAAAACGCCTGCCTCCTTCGAGGGTAAGGTCAATGAGCTTCACTGTTACCTGTGTGGTAGGAGTCATCGTCTTCTTCGCAGCAATGAAGCCGCCCTCCCTGCTTGTCTGGATAAACCTCTTCGCTTTCGGAGGACTTGAGGCAGTATTCTTCTGCCCGACGCTCTTCGGCCTGTACTGGAGGAGAGCAAACTCCACCGGCGCGATACTCTCTATGACCATAGGCTGTGCAGCCTTTTTCTGGTTCAATATAACAAAGACAAGCATAGCGGGAACTACAGCCATAGTTCCGACACTGCTGATTTCAATAATAGTATTTGTTATAGGGAGTTATATGGGGAAAAAAGAAAGGCCGGAGGTTCTCGAGATATTTGATCTATAAGTATAACTTACACTTTTTTTCGTATGCTTGAGATTTGAATAGCAGCCGGCACATGCAATACGTAGCTGCTTCACCTCATTAGTAAAAAATATTGAGGGGCAGAAAGGTATCCTCCGCTCCTCAATTGTTTTCGATTTAGTGTCAGGCTATTGTTTCGCCAGTTCGTCCAGGCGAGTCTGTACTGTTTTGATCTCGTCGTTGATCCCCTGCAGCTGCTTTTCGTGCTCGACTTTGTCCTTGCGAAGCTTCTCAAGCCGCTTCAACAGGCGATCCGTCTCGAAGCGCGCCGCTGTCTTGCCCTGATAGAGCTTGGATGGATCATCGTTCGCAACATCCCACATGAATTCGGTCCTTTTTCCATCCACTACTATAGATATTGACGGGGCTATTATGAGCCTTACAG